>JAUIJG010000013.1 GCA_030431355.1 bacterium | reverse complement strand
GGTATCTCTTGCCCGGGTCTATGTTTGTTTATCGGCTCTGGTTGGTTGAACCGATGCTTTTGGATGACATTAATGGTAGTGTCAGCCTGAAAAGGGGGGTGTCCGGTTAGAAGTTCATAGGCTACTACTCCCAGGGAGTAGATGTCGCTTCTCTCGTCAATCTTCTGACCGGAGGCTTGCTCGGGGCTCATGTAGAGTGGACTGCCGGCGATTGTTCCCGGTGCGGAGTTTGTCGACCAGCCGTTTTCGCTGTTTATCGATTCGGCGATACCGAAGTCGAGTAAGTAGGCTTCCAGCTTCTCTTGATCGTTCTCTTTGACCAGGATGTTGCCTGGTTTTACATCCCGGTGCAGAATGCCTTTTTGATGAATATGGTTTATGCAGTCCGCTATTTGTAGCAATATAGCAATTGCCTTGGCTACTGGCATGGGACCGGTTTCTTTTATAACCGCTTTTAGCTCTCTTGCGTCTATGTAGGTGGAGACCATATAGAGAGTGCTGTTGTCTATGATGCCGAAGTCCAGAACAGTAGCAATATTTTTGTGCTTTAGATTTCCCGCTGCTCTTGCTTCGTTTTGAAATCTGATTGCGTTCTCTTCCAGGTTTTCTTGATTTTTTAGAAATTTCAGCGAGACCGATTCTTTGAGAATCGTGTCGAAAGCTTTGTAGACAATGCCCATGCCGCCTTCACCGATTTTTTCTTCCAGTCGGTAGCGTTCTTTGAGGCTATCAGGCAGACAATCTGCGTTGAAAGTGCCGAAGGTGGCCTCGCCTATTCTGTTTTTAGAGTCATACTGCTGCATACCCAATGAATATTCCCCGGATATTTAGAAGCCAGTCAGTGATTGGTGTTCGGACCCGGGGGTAAAATTGCCCCAAAATAAATCCCCAGGAAAGTACTGGTGTACTTTTCCCGGGGATTTGTTCTCGATTTCATCTACTGCCCTCCGATCAAATCGAGAAATTCTTGATAAGAAATCTAGGTAGATAGTTGGTTTTGTTCGGGCTAGTTTTTAAATTCTGAAGAAGGGGGTCTCAACCACCTGGTCGGTCCAGAGCACCTGGATTTGGTACTCGCCAGGTCCGACGGGGATGCTGGGCGCAACCATTGAGCCGTCCTGGTTGGTTTTTCTGGTGAAAACTGTTCCTCTTTCGGATTCGTTCACGCGA
Organism: bacterium; assembly: GCA_030431355.1. The sequence goes on along the minus strand of JAUIJG010000013.1, from coordinate 23,275 downwards.
ATTTCAACATCTTCTCTGGCGTTTTCATCGGTATCTTTAGCTTGAAGAAGGATTCTCAACTGATCTTTGTCAACGAGCCAACCGAGGTTGATTTGAATTTTCGTGTCGTCCACTTGTTTCTCGAAGGTTCCCAGAGAGATCATCTGGCTGCCAACGCCACGGGTGGCTCCGGCCGGTACCATCTGATTCCACTGCATGGCGGCGAGGGTATCTTTCCAGGTATTGATGGCAGCTTCGCGGGAAGAGCCGATCAAGTCTTTGAGGGCGACCACAGTCTTTTCGGTGGCTGTGCGGGTTTCGCCTATGAGTCTGGAAGTTACCTTTCTAAGGATTGATTCATCGTTGTCGGAAAGCTTCATAAAGCTGGAAGCTTGCCACATCGCTTTGTCGAAGAGAGGATTCTCGCCTGGCAAAGGGAGCTCTTCTTCGTATTGCCGGCAGAATGCTTGAAAAGCGTGGGCGCATTCTTGCTCATCGGCCATGTCTATGATTTTTGCCAATTTGTCGTTAAGAGTAGTCATTACCGTCTCCTAGATTCTTGTTTCGTCCTTGTCCAATTTCGCTTTGAACGCTTTCAGGGTTCGGACGATTTTCTTATCGACTGTATCTATACTCTTTGCTTCCATTTTTAGACACGAAATCAAATCTTCTCTTTTATATCCTTTTACGTATTTCAAAACGAAGCAGGTGCGGTGGATTCCGGCTGGCAACTCTTCCAAAATAAGGTCAATCAAATTATTAATCATGGCCCGACTGGCTGGGCTGGATGTTTCCGACGTGGATAAAATGCTGTATTCCCATCCGATGACTTCCTCGGCGCTGCGTCCGTCGTCGTCGTCAAACATGGAATCGAGGGAAGTGGTTCTATATTTACTGGTGGTAGATGGGGTCTCATCGAATGACTTTCCAGGGGTAAGAGCCTGAACAGTCATCATCTCCCCTTCATATACTTCGGATTGGCGCTTCGCCCCCACTTCCACCTGGGCTTTTTTCTTTTTCTCTTCTTCTTCCGCTTTTCTTTCCGAGCGTTTGCGAAGTTTGACCTTGTGATATCTCTCCAGGTTCTGGGCTATGGCCTTATTGCAGGCTCCCAGGCAATATAAGGATAGATTGGCATCAGGGTGGGAGGGGTCGAAATTTTTAGTGACCATTATCAGGGCGTTCTGAAGAATGTCCTCTATATCTTCGGAGGTGGCAAGGCGCGCCCGAGAGCGAATATAGCGCATCATTCTATCGGGGGTAAAATCCATTTCCCCTCTAAGAAAGGCTTTGCTCTCTTTGTTGTTCATCTATATATTACTTATCCGCCTGGCCAGAAAATGAATCTGTTATCTCTGCACTATTTCTCAACTGTGTATATCTAGTTCTCCTGATTTCTTGCCACGTCTAAATGAAAAAGGCAAAATTCAATGTTAGCAAATTGTAAGCGAATCCCCATACAAGTAAGTAAAAATAGCCTTTAAGCTTCATTTCAGCTCGTTATATATTGGTCAAAATCTAGTCTCTAATGGGCTTTAGTCCGTTATCCTGTTGGGGGAATGAGCACCTTACTATACATCCGAATATCTTTCGTGACAGGTCTGGCGACAGCACTATTTTATGCTGTCCCTGCTGTTTTGTGCCAAGAGTCTCCCCAGAAAACCCATTCCTCAAAACTTCCCAGCACCGCGGTAGCCGAAAAGAGAGCTTTTCCCCCGTCTAATTCAGGGAAGCTTTCACCAGGTAAGAAAGTATCTTCTTCAGCCGCCCGGGCGGGTCGGAGCAATAATATCAGTCATAAAAAAAGCGGTTTGTCCAGGGCTGCCAAGGGTGCTGGCGGCTCTAAAAAATTGCTTGCCCAGGGGAGCGCAAAATCAGATTCCGGTTCTAGCTCAGGCTCCGACTCCGGATTGAAGAGAATTCAGCTTGATCGGCAAAGTCCGGATTTGAATTTCGGTATGCAGCCTGCCGGAGACGGAAAAGTACGGCTCAGGCAGCCTATTAGCACAGATACCAGCCCGACTACCGGAGATGCTGGTAAGGCAAATGGCGACTCAGTCAAGAAACTCCAGCCCATGGGGGTGATTCGCTTCGATGCCGATCGCCGCAAGGATACTGATCAGAAGGTTCTCAAAGGTGGTCTATCAATCTTCTCCAGCCTGGATGAAGCGCTGGTTAAAAGTCCACGGGCAGCTGCCATAAGAGCCTTTCTTCCCATAACCAAGGCTATGTTCGCCAGAGCCACAGAGCAGCCGAGCCCGGAATTCTTTTATGATGAAGGCGTAAGGGCTGAAGAGAACCGAAGACTTGGTGCGGTTTTTAACTGGGAACCTCCCTGGAAGCTGGTTTTTCGCTTATTAGTAGCCAAACATTCCGTAGGAGCCAAGCGTCTTGAACTAATGGCTCAGCTCTGGATGCTCAGAGCCGATGTGCGAAGAGCTTACACTGAGGTGGTAGTAGCCCAGGAGACCCTGGAGACTTTGACCAGTCTGTATGACCTGGCCCACCGCTTGAGGGTGGTTTCGGAAAAACGTTTCGCCGCCGGCGATGTACCTGAACTGGATCTTCTTAAAGCGCGGCTTGCTGAATCTCGCTACGATGTGGAAAAACGAGTCGGTCTGCGCCGGGTAATCCGAGCGAAGCAGCAGCTCAACATCATCATGGGCAGACCGCCGGAGCAGCCTCTCAATATTCCTAGATTGCCTCCATTTCTTAGGACCAAGGCCATGAGGGATGCGGTGGATGTGAGGAATCCGCTTCTGCCTGATTTCAGCAAGCCCATTCCTGACTTGCAATACTACATAAATAGAGGTCTCCAGAACCGATACGAGCTGAAGACCATCAAGCAAAACCTGGTTTTGAACAAAGCTAATATGCGGAGAGCGATTGGCGATATCATTCCCAGCCCGCAATTCTGGATCGGTCAGTCCGCCGCCGGAAACCCACCTATCGGTCCGAAGCTCAACGCATACTATGTTGGAGTTAGTGTGCCGACCCAGATAACCAGCTTCAATCAGGGAGATATTGCTGAGTTCCGGGCTCAGAAACGCCAGTTCAAGTATGAATACGGTGCCCAGAAGAACGTGATAACAGCTGAAGTTTCCTCAGCCTACAACAATATCCTGGCCGCCAGGCAGTGGTTGAAAGTATATGAGGATCATGTGCTTGCCGATTCATATGAGGTAGCTCGTCTGGCCAGGCGTTCCTACGAAGTGGGGCAGTCGGATATAACCTCCACCCTGCAGGCTCAGCAGAACAACGTGCAGATACGAAGTCTCTATCTGGAAGCGATCTCGCTCTATCAAAAAGCGTTTACTGAGCTGGAGATGGCTTGCGGAACTCCCCTTCTGGAAGAAGATTAGATTCCCGGTTCTAATTTAAGGAATAATCAAAATTCCCTGGTTTGCCTGAATCCTTTCAAACTGGTCGAATTCATTCAGCTGTCTGTCAGCAGATTTTGTGCCCAGGGGTGAGGCTACGATCGGCGCTATGACCAGGGGGGCGACGGTGCTCGCGATGTCCATAAAGATCATGCCGGAGAGTTGCGCTTTAGAGACACCACCCTCGGTGCCGGCAAGAAAGCTCTTGGGCTCTCTCGGGGTACGCTTTGCAAACCAGTGCTGTTTCTTTTTCGAGACAGTGGGATTGAAGGCGATGGCTGTCGCTTCTCCGGTTATTTCGCCGGTGTTTGAATCGATCTTGACCGCTTGTGCCGGTATAGAGAAAAAATAAGCTCGGGGAGATATGAGCTTAGCCATACTGGATTTTTTGATGCGTTTTAGTTGACCAGTGACCAACTGAAAATCCAGGGTTTCCGCGTTGATGCCCCTCAATTTGCCTACTAAAACCGAGCCGGAGTCGAGGACAAGGTTGTCTTTGCGCCGGATATTATCGAGGTTGTTTAACCATTCACCACTTTCGAAATAAGCCAGCCCCCTGATTCTTGTGGAAGCGCCGGCTCCTTCTATCTCGGTTCTTAAAATAGTCCCTTTCAATACCACATGGCGGTCGAATAGCCATTCGGGAATTGCTCCCACCGTGATCTTTTCGCCTTTTACTTTCACCGATCCCCGGGGGATTTTGAGCATCCCTATGTTGTCCGCATCGAGTTTGGCTTCTATCTTTGCTTCGCCGCCGTCGGTTCTTGGCGATACGTTTATAGGATAGGCAAAGACAGTTTGAATGGAGAGATTTGATAAGAGGACGGAGCCCAGCAAAGCTCTGATACTCAAAGATTTTTTCAATGCTCTTTCCTCCTGTTTCTTCCGGGGTGGCGACAATCACTGATTGAAGCATTAGGGCGCTATTTTTGCAGCAAATTCCTTTAATCTGAAAGGCAGCAGATAGCTTATTGCCTAACTCTTTTTACGGTGAGGGCCGGTTTTGTCGGGATTTACCATCATATGGGTAGAACGCATCATCGCTGCCGTTTTTCCGTCTTTTGTCTTAACTTCCGTGTCAACCACCGTCAGTCTCCCTGTTTTGATCACCCGGGCTTCAGCGCTTATCGGACCGACCGGATCGTTAGTGAGCAAGTTTACGCTCAGCTGTACGGAGTAGGGAAATAGCTTTCCTTTGAGGTCTTCCGTGTCCACCGGCTCTCCATGGATCGCTGCCGATGCCACTTCGTCGGCCAGGGTTACAATTGCGCCTGCGTGAAATACGCCCATGGGTTGCATCACTTTTTCGCTGAGCGGCAGTTCTGCTTTAGCGTAGCCGTCTTCAAGCTGGAGCATCTTCCCGCCCAGTCCTTTGAGCATAGGATAGTTGTAGATAGGCAAAATCAATCTCCTTTTCTGCTTGCTGGCGAAAACAGTTCAATTCTATAGGACCGACCGGAGCTATAGATCAACTATTACTATATTTGGTGCATCTCCTTATGAATTTATGATCGATGGGGAACCTGGAGAGCCATTCCCCGTCGATTATATTTGTGCGTTTGAAGTTGGTGTTTCTGATATATCTCCTCCTGTGGGGGAGGGGCTATCTTTGTGTGATGTAGATGGTGAGCGAAATGGAAAGTAACAAGAATAGTGAGTTGAGAAATCTAAATTTGCAGAGCCTGATTCATGCCACTAAATCCGATGCTGTCAGTTGTGATGGATCAGGTGCTTCTTCTGAGATAGTGGACCAAATTCCAGCATGGGATTGCAATCAAGGAGTTTGCACGTTGCAATGGAAACCTCGTCCCATAAGAGAGCGAGGGTCTTGAGTGATAGCCTTAACTGAGTTCACTTCTAGCCATTAAGCGAATTTTTGCTTCTCTGCATTGATCTTTTCCTCGATAGCAAATTCTTTCTTTCTATCTTCATCTGCTTCTTTTGTATGATTCATTAAGGCATGCAATTTGGCGCGTTCACGATAGCTGGCTGACTCAAAAGGATTGAGGGAGATTGCCTGGCTGAACTGATCCAGTGCTCTCTCCGGTTCGTTTTTCGCATTTGCAAGAATGCCGTTGCTGTACCATGAGAAGCCGTCATTGCAATAGATTTCATCTGCATAATCCATCCATTTTGCCGCTTCTTCCAATTGGTTCATCTCCGCTAAACAGAGTGATTTTACTCTGGCAGCGATGTGGTCGTATTTGTTTAGCGACAGAGCTTTCTCACAGTTAGTCTTTGCTTCTTCGTGCATACCCAGGTGATATTGAGCCAGGCCGAGGCCCCAGAAAGAGCTGGCCTGGAAACGATTGAGTGAAATGGCCTCTTCATATACTTCCATGGATTTTTCATACTCATGGGATTTTTGATAGATATGTCCTTTCAAAATGTATCCTAGAGACGATTCTCTGAACTCTTCTGTGAGGAATTGCCCCAGTTCATAAGCTGCTTGAAGTTCGTTCATCATATTCAGAGCGATTCCACTGGAGTAGGCTATGGAAGGATGTTTGATATTTTCTTGCTTCAGCGATTCTAAATCCCTGAGGGCTGCCTGGGGCATGTCTTGAGCAAGAAAGATCAAAGCTCTCAGGTGATTAGAGTAGATTCCTATTCTTTTTTTCTTTGCCACCGACTCAAGAATTTCAGTGCATTTATCCAGGTCATATTTATGCAGATAGGCATTGGCTAAAAGAATTTTGTAGTCGTCATATTTTGGATTCTTCTTTATTGCCCTGTGCCCGTTCTCTATGGATTCGTCAATTTTGCTCAAGTTGAGGTTGACCACCGACTGTATGCAGAAGGAGCGGTCTGAATTAGGAGCCAGCTCTAGGACTTTTTTCTCGTCTTCCAGAATTTGGTCGTGGTATTTGTTTAGTGCCAGGTGCGTACAACTCAGCGCCCTTGCATAGTAACCTGCCCAGAGTTTAGGTTTCATCTCAATAAGTCTGTTCGCGTATTTCAGCGCTTCTACTGAACGCCCCTGGGAGTACAAGGCAGCCCATAGGTTTTGTATCGGTTCATGCAGATTAGAGGGCACGGCGAGCACGGCCACATCTTCTGCTTGCTGAAACTGATTTTGATTGATCAATGCTGCCGATTTGGTCGTCAGGCAGCATGGATCTTCTCTATCCAGTTTCAGCCCTAGATTGCAGAGTTTTAAGGCGATATTGTGTTGATTTAGAAGAAAGGCGAAAGTCGCTAATGTGCCAAGAGCGTCTGTGGGGCAACAGATAGCCAATACTCCTATGAAGACGGCGATATAGGTCAGAGGAGAGTTCAGAAAAAAGGAGGCGACTAATATAGCGATAAAAAATCCTATGATCTGGCGACGTTTTAGCTTTTGTACTGGCATTGAAGGGAGGTTTTCCTGCGACTATAGTCCAACATAGTTATTCTGCCCCGAAAAGCAATTTTGCTCTCCGGGGCAGCAGGAATTTATTGCTGCTCTTTGTCAGGAAGATATCTCGGCGTCTTTGCTTGGGTCGTTCTTCCAGCAGAAATAAGAATAGGCTATTGAGCCGATAGCTGTGACTGTGGTGCCTCCCAGCATTACCGCCACAATGAGAGCGCCGTTATTTGAAAAGCTGGATAATACGGTTCCCAGCCCGGTGAGGACGAATAGCCAACCGGCTAACCTGTGAGTTTTGTTCCAGGAGTATTCGCTCTCCAGGGTCCAGGGCGTCCTGACACCGAAGTGATAGTTGCTCCTAACCTTGCCCATGTAGTTGCCTATGACGGCGAAGAGCAATCCCAGGGCGACGCTTATAACTTGCATCACCGGGACGTCAACGGATAAGGCGCTCAGAACAATGCACATGTGCGCCACCAATTCCAGTATCAAACTTCCAATCCAGCATATGAGATAAGGCTTGCCGGATTTCTCTAAATTGATTTTGCGAGGTTCCAGTATGGGAACCAGTGCGAGCAGCCCTGCTACGAAGAGTGAAACTACTGGTACTATAAATAGTGCTACCTCTTTTCCGGCGAAACCGTCGGCTTCTCCGGAGATGCCCCAGTGAATGGGGATGGATACGTCTGCGGGGAGTTGCATCCAGGCATAGATCGAGGCTATCAGCATGGTCGCTATCATCGCCGCTGATAATGTAAGTCCCAATCTGATTTTAACTGCTCTTTTCTTTTCCATCTGTTAAAAACGCTTCCGGGTCAATCTGGAATGTGCTCATCATTGCCAGAAGCGCCTCCTCAAGTACGCTCATATTGAGCCTGTATGTGATAACGGTGCCGCTCTTTTCTCCATCTATCAGGTCGGCTTCTTTCAGCACAGCAAAGTGCCTGGAGAGAGTCGGTTTCGCGAAGGAGAAATGTTCAGCCAGCTCTCCGGCTGTAAGGTCTTTCTCTCGCAAAAGTTCCAGAATCTTTCTTCTGGTTGGATCCGCAAGGGCTTTGTAGACGTTGTTCATTTATTTCAGTCAAGGGCATCCGTTTTTCTTATTGTTCTAATTAGCCAGTTAGCTAATTAGCTAATATTCGAATTATAGCAGAGGAAATGGAATTGTCTTCGGTTACCTTAATGGCGACTTTATCTTTGTCGCTCCTTTCATGAGACCAGCTGGTTCAGCGTGTTTTTGTATTCCGCTTCCTGTGCCAGGGATTCGAAGGATTGTCTATCCATGCGGAAACGGTCCCATCCTTTTATGGGCTTAGCGCCGATTTGGAAATAGAAGTCTATTGCCTTTTGGTTCCATTCGAGAACAGACCATTCGAACCGAGAGTAATCTCTTATGACAGCTAGCTCGGCGAGGTGGGTCATGAGTTTAAATCCGACAGCCATTCTGCGGAATTCGGGTCTCACGTATAGATCCTCCAGATAGAGTCCGGGTTTGCCTTCCCAGGTCGAATAGCTGGTGAAGAAGAGTGCAAAGCCGGCCACTCTGCCGTCGACCTCCGCCAAGAGGCATTCGAAGGGAGGCCTGGCCGCATTCATTTGTTCTTGAAGCTGCTTACAAGAGACTTTTACCGAACTCTCTTCTTTTTCATAACTAGCTAACTCCTGGATCAACTCAACGATTGTTGCTGCGTCATCGGGAATTGCTTCTCTTATCTTAAGCATGGTTGCCTTCGGCAATTTCAAGGGAATTGCAATTTAGCCGAATAACAGAGGCGTGTAAAATATTTTGAAAAATGATACGAATGAGGTAAATTTGTATGAGATATAACAAAAGAGTCTTCAATGATAAAAATAAGTGAGATTGTCAAAGACATCGTATTCGAGTCAGTGGTTGACTTATCGGCAATGTCCCGGGGCATTATCAACTATTCTGCTTATGCGAAGTCGATTAAGCCTGAGGTAGAGCTGCGGGCCCACAAGTCCGTGAAAGAAGGCAGTATTGTCGTGGCACTCTCCAGGCTTGCCAGAGAGATTGATGCGGAGCCGCTGCTTCCTCCTATAGTTTTGGATAGTATTTCGGTGAAGTCCAAGCTGGCAGAGATAGCTTTTGTGAAGACCGAGGAGAATAAAGAGAGAGCCAAGAAGCTTTATGGACTCAAGGAATTCGCTCGGGCGGACTTTCTTACCATCACATATGGTGTGGGAGAGATCTCAATCTTTTTACCGATGCACCTGACTGCCCGTGCCCTGGAAGCATTCCAACCTGATGAACCTCGCCTGGTTCTGGAAGATCTGGCAAGCTTAACTGTGCAGTTCGGCGAGCACTACATAGAAACGCCGAATATGTACTACGGTTTGCTCAGCCGACTGGCGCTCAGAAAGATCAATATCGTCGAACTGGTGTCGACCTTTACAGAGCTTACTTTTTTGATCTCCCAGAAAGACTTGAACAAGCTCTTTCAATTAGTCAATTCAATGATGATAAGCCAGGATCAATTAACTTAGCTTAGCTTTTGATCTTCTCTTTTCCGTTTGCTCTTTGCCAGAGATCGATGAAGCTATCCACTCGCTCCATGATTCTTTTTTGCAAACTGTTCTCTTCTTTCTTGTTGACCACGCCTAAATTTTGGTCTTGCCAGGCTGTAATAGAAATCTTTCTATCCGCTTTGTCTTCCAGGAATACCATTTCGGTTAGGCCCAGATTCAGGGAATAGAAAGTCTTTTGTCTGTCTTTGAGAGGTTTTACGGTGACAAGAAACTGATTGATGGTAGTGTCGTTGAGGAATTGTTTTTTACTTATTGTCTTCATGCCGGACTTCTCGAACTTTTCTTCCACGGCTTTTTGAATGGCTGCTCTATCCAGACCAAAGTCTTTCATGGGACCGACAGTAACATGCACTTTGTCGAGACCTTCCAGTACGAACTGCGTAGCCGGTTCTCCTTCCAGCGCTTGTGCGGGTATGGCGGAGGTGGCGGCTATGAGGGCTAGCGCAATCAGGTTGGTCTTTTTGAGAGCTTTGAGCATTGGCTTTTCTCCAACTGGTAAGTTTCGACGAGCCAACTATTGTCTTTCAATTTCTTTTGAAATTCCAGTCATATCGACATTTTTCTGTTGGCTATATAATAAGTACTGTATTTTTGAAGGAAGTCAGTGTATTGGCAGCTAAACAAAGTAAGTTCTTGACCTGGGTATCAAAGACCTTTAACGCATTTTTGGTCTTCGTGATCATTTTTTGTGCTGGACTGGTGGTATCAGACATCGGCGAAATCCTTGCCGGTGAGGAGCTTAAGCATGGCATGTCGACCCAGCTCGGCATGCTGGTTTTCTTTAGCGGTATCGCCATCGCCTGCTCTCTCTATCTTCGCCGGCAGTGGGGTGAGCGAGGCGCTCTGGTGCAGCTGCAAGAAGAACAACTCATTCTCAACCATGCCAAAGCAAAGGGCGGCATCATCTCGGTAACCGAAGCATCGCTGGAGTGTGGGTTGAGAATATTTGATACTAAAAAGTCTCTGGAGCGGTTATCCCTTACCAGTGTTTGTCATATAGATGTGGGAGAGCAGGGCGAGTTGATCTATCGATTTCCAGCTTTTGAGCCCCAGAAAAAAGCGGAGAAGTTATCTCCTGAACTGTTGCTTGAGCTTGCCCAGTCCGATGAGATCAAAATCTCACTTAAGAATCTGGAGCGAGAGCTGGAATTTGAGAGCAAACAGGAATCTTAGCCGTTGGCTAACTCTTTTATTACGGCGGCAAGGGCAACCACTATTCTAGCGAGACATTCATAGTCGACTTTGTCATGGGTGTCTTCCGGATGATGGTAGTAAGGGTATCGGTGATCAGCTGTGTCGGTGAGCATTATCGCTTCATAGCCGTGTTCCCAGAACTGACTATGGTCGGATCTGGAGACTCCCATCAGGTAGGAGGGTGCCACCAATCCCTCGGAAGGGAAACATGCTTCTTTCCTGAAAAGGCTGATGGTGCGCTTTAAAAATGCTTTTGAGTTGGTATTACCGATGAAGGCAAGAAAGTTTCCCCTGTCAGGATAAAATTGACTGAGACCGGCAGGAAATTTCTGGCTTTTAGATTCTTCAGAATAGTATCCGATGGTCTCCAGGCAGATCATGCCGATCAAATTGTCGTTCCTTTCTCTGCATTTATTGGCATAAAAGTAGCTACCCATGCCATTTGAGCCAAAGAAGTGTTCTTCGTTGGGAAAAGCTACCAGGCGAACACTTCTATCCAAATTCACCTTTGAAAGCAGTTTTGTCAGTTCAATCAATGCTGCCACACCGCTGCCGTTATCGTTGGCTCCGGGGCAGTCAGCCGAGTCATAGTGGGCTCCGACTACCAAAATCTCTTCGGCGTTGCCATCACCTTGTATCGAAGCTTCCAGATTTTCAAAGGATTGTTTATTTTCTGTTTTGAAAGGCTGACGTTGCCGTTTTACACCGCTGCATTTGAGCTTTTCATAGATATAATCGGCAGCAGCTTTCAAAGCCGCTGGTTTTTTATAGCTGCGATCGCCGATCTCTTTAGATAGCTTGATCACATGTTGTTCGAGGTTCTCGCTTATCTCTTCTTCCAGGGGGCTGAGCGCCAGCAATTCACCTTTGTAGGAATTGCCGGGCATTTTGAAAGTACATTGTTTTAAAAGCTCTTCCATCGCCAATACTCGAGAACTCCTGAAGACGACTGAACAATAGAGTCGACTATGTTAGCAAGTTTTTTAGCGGTCGGTGACAAGCTTCAGTCTTTTGCCTGGTTCGACAATGTATACCTGGCTTTTATGGTTTTCTATTGATGAATAGTAGTCGCTGTAGCTGGAAGAGCCATAGGTATTTGCTGGTTCCGTCTCGTAGATGGGAAAGTCCGGTTGTGTGTTGTTCCGGCTCTGGGGGATGGCATTCAGGGTATGGTCAAGGACAAGATCTTTGAAGGTGTGGGTTGTCCTGGAAAGATGATGTACCGGTGCGATTGTTGAGAAAAAGAGGGTTTTGAAAAGAAAGGCGAATAGTGGAATCAATATCAAAACAATGATTGTTCCAACCTGCACATAGCGCTCGCTTTTTTTGTTGTTTAAATCGGTGCCAGGGTTCGGCACCGGCGCCTGCTGGTCGCTGGGTTGACTATCTTCTCTAACCATCAGTTAGTTCCTTGGCTCTATAGCTCGATTTTAGACTGTGATTGTGATGAATCTGTGATCTTGTCAGGAGGTGATAGTGTTTTTATGATTGGGCTTATTTAGAGGTCTTGCCTCTCTTGCCAAAAGAGTCTCCCAGGCCCAGATCGCGGATCATATCGTCTATTTCGCCGGATCGGTGCCCTGTGGTTATGTTCTGGACATCTTTGACCGGTTTGTGTCCCCGCGGAATCGAAAACAGGCTGTCTGCCAGGTTTGCCTCTCGAATGCGGCTGGTCATCAATGGTTTGTGTTCTATTCCGTTATCGTATTTTATGGTGAAGTTTATTGGTACGCCTTCTCCTATTGGTACTACAAATAGACTTCCCAGAAATTCGATTATCTTTTTGTTCTTTGATATCTGAGGTGATACCAGGAAATTAGCGTGGTCGGAGTGAATTGTCTTTACTGTGCTCTCGGAATCCATGAATCCGCGGATGTCCACAATTCTGCCATTCGAGAATCTTCTTGTGTTTTTGAGGGGCAGTCTGTACTCAAGATATTTGATCTTGCTCAGTATCTTTGTTGTTGGTTTGATTCCTGGATTTATAGGTTTGACCAGGCTCCTTTCGTTCATGGTAAACAGACCGTTGGATAGCCAGCGTTGAGGTGTGACTTCACAGATGGTTCTTTTGTCATTTCGGTAAGCGCAAACTTTCCATTCCGGCGCTCGGGAAACAATAGAGTAGTGGGTCTTTATCTCTTCGACCCTGACTTTATCTCTGGCGATGAAAACATTGTATAGTCCTACCGGCGTATGTTGGCGCAGCACCCAGCCAGGCTCGGCAAGCACCTCGTTTTGGACGCCAATTAGCAAAATCAATAACAGGATACTGATGCCTAAAGGCTTTCCTGGCTTGTGTTTCAGCTCTTTCATTCCCTCTGCTTTCCTGGTGGAAAGCCCGGTAAAAGGTCGTAGTTTCTGCAAGGATTCCTAATCTGATGTTAGCAGCTTTTGAAATTTTTTTGCCGGGGAAAGCAACTAAACGCTGTGGATATGCTCGTCTTTGTTTATCAGGCTATAGATTGTCGGCAGGACCACCAGGGTCAAGAAGGTTGAGGTTACCAATCCGCCAAGCACGACTGTGGCCAGAGGACGCTGTACTTCCGCTCCGGTGCCATGGGACCAGATTTTGGGAAGCAGTCCCATGATTGCCACAAGGGCTGTCATCATAACCGGACGCAACCTGACTTTAGCTCCTTCGATGGCTGCATGTTTCACTCTCAAGCCTCGGTTTTGAAGCTGCATGATATAGCTGATCATGATCACACCATTCTGGACCGAGACTCCAAAAAGAGCGATAAAGCCGATGATTGCAGGAACCGACACCGGTTGATGGGATAAGTATAGTGCCACCACCCCTCCCACCATGGCGAAGGGCACGTTCAACATAATCAGTCCGGCATTTTTCAACGAATTGAATGATGCGAACAATAGAATGAATATCAATAGTAGTACTATCGGCACCACAAGGCTCAACCGGGCCATGGCTCTCTGTTGGTTCTCGAACTGACCACCCCAGACAATTCTGTACCCTTTGGGTATTTTTACTTTTTCAGCGACCTTCTGTTGGCACTCCTCCACGAAACTACCCAGGTCTCGTCCGCGAACATTGGCGAGTACAGCGGTTCTACGCTCTCCTCCCTCCCGGTTGACCATTACCGTTCCCCGGGGCATCGTGATGGTGGCCAGAGATTTCAGAGGAACCCGGGCTCCGCTTGGTGTCTCCACCGGAATTGACTCGATGTCCTCTACCGTGTCACGAAGGCGGTAGGGAAAGCGCAGCACCAGTCCAAATCTCTGGGTGCCTTCCACCACTTCGGTAACTATCTTTCCGGCGATGGCTGTCTGAATAATCTCCTGGATGTCTTCTACGTTGAGCCCGTACCTGGCTATGATCGAGCGATTCAGCTTGATTGTGAGCTGGGGCAGTCCCAGGATTTGTTCTTTTTGTATATCGGCTGCCCCTGGGACTTCCGACACTATCGCCATGATCTCCGCCGCCAGGTTGTCTATGGTCTTCAAGTCTTCACCGAAGATTTTGATACCTAGATCGGCTTTGATACCAGCTATAAGGTCATCGATCATGTCTCCGATTGGCTGGGAAAAACTGTATATGATACCGGGAATATGCTCCAGGCTTTCGGCCATTTTATTGACCAGCTCTTCTTTGTCCTGGGTGGTTTTCCACTCACTTTTCGGTTTGAGACCTATATAAATGTCTGCGTTGTCGACACCTTCCAGGTCTCCTCCCATACCGGAGCGACCGACCCTGGATACAACTACTTCCACCTCCGGAAACTTAACCAGCTCTTTTTCCACCAGCTGAATTACCCGGTTTGATTCTTTGTGGGAGGTGCTGGGAGCTACTTTTGTTCGTAGCAGAATGGAACCTTCATCGAGGCTGGGAATGAACTCCGATCCTAAAAATGGCATTATGCACATGCTGCCCGCCAACATGGCCAGGCAGATGGCGATGGTGGTTTTAGGATACTTCATGGAGAGGAAGAGGCTGGGGCTGCAAATCTTTTTAGATACTGTAACCAGCGGACTTGTCTTTTCGACAATCTTGCCGCGCATAAACCAGAAACAAAGCAGCGGAATAAGAGTGAGCGAGCATAGTAGAGCGCCTACCAGAGCGTAGATGAATGTCAGGGCCAGGGGATGGAACATCCTGCCTTCCACCCCTTCCAGGGTGAAGAGGGGGAGATAAACCGAGACGATGATGGCGATGGCGAATACAATCGGCTTGCCCACTTCCTGGGAGGCGTGAAGCACAATCTGGAGCCTCTCCTCGGCTGTAAGTTCTTCGTCTCTCTCTGATGCCTCCGATAGATGGCGGAAAATATTCTCAACCATCACTACGCCGGCATCCACGATAACGCCGAAGTCCACCGCTCCCAGGGTCATCAGATTGGCCGAGAGACCTGTGAACTTCATAAGAATAAAGCTGAATAAAAGGGCCAGGGGAATAATGACCGAAACGATGAGAGCGCTCGGTATATGCAAAAGCGCCGCGAAGAGGACTACAATCACCAGTCCGCCGGAAAAGCCCAGGATCTCTTTGACGGTTTCAATGGTTTTTTCCACCAGCTCCGTCTGGTCGTAATAGGGTTCGAGGGTTACGCCCTCGGGCAGTTCGTGGCGGATCTCTTCTACTCGCTCTTTCACCTTTTCCACAACCGCTTTGGTGTTCACCCCTTTGCGGGTGAGGACCATACCGGTTACCGCCTCTCCTTTCCCGTCTATGGAGGCGGAGCCTCTTCTGAATGCCGGACCGATTCTGACCTGGGATACCTGACCGACTTTGACGGGAACACCGTTTACTTCCTTGAGAACTATGTTGCGAATGTCGTCTATGTTCTCGATCAGACCGATACCACGGATGATGACTTCTTCTCCGCCCCGAACGATGAAATTTCCTCCGGCGTTGACATTATTGGCGGCAAGGGCATTCGCTACTTCCCGGAGGGTAACCCCGTAGCCTTTGAGTGCCTGGGGAGAGACAAAGACCTGGTACTGTTTGACGAAACCGCCATAGCTCACTATGTTGCCCACGCCATGAACGGATCTCAATCTTCTTCCGACAAACCAGTCTTGAATGGTTCTCAGTTCAGTGAGGTCATGGCGGTCACTTTTCAGGTAGTAGTCGTAGACGTTGCTGAATGTGGAAACAACGGGGCCGAGCTGAGGTTTCGGCACTCCGGAAGGTAGAGAAATAGAATTCAGCCGCAAGTTGACGAGGTTTCTTGCCCAATAAACATCCGCGTCATCTTCGAAAATAACAGTGACCACGGAGAAGCCAAAGCTTGAATTGGAGCGGATCTTTGTAATCTTCGGCAGTCCGTTCATTCCGGTTTCAATTGGAAACGTGACCAGTTTCTCTACCTCTTCGGTGGCCATGCTCTCCGGTTCGGTGATGATTTGCACTTGCACGTTGCTGACATCGGGGAAAGAATCCACCGATATATTGAGCATGCTCCAGATCCCGAAACAAGCGATACCGACCACTGCCGCAGCCGTTAGCAGCCGGTTTTTTAGAGCGAATTCAATTAGCTTATCTACCACTTGCTTGCCACCAAATTAATGCAGGTGTGAAATTTCTGTTTTGAGCATCAAACTACCCTGGGTTGCCACCACTTCACCTTCGTGCAAACCAGCCAGAACCTGGCAATATTTTTCGCCTTCGAAGCCGATTTTTACCCGTCTCTCTTCAAAGCCTTCCGGTGTTTTGACAAAAACTATCTTTTCATCATTGTTTTCTTGAATAGCGTCGTTGGGACAAGCAAGTACTGTCTCAGCCGCTCCTTCAAGTTCGATTTCGGCGAACATGAATTTCTTGAGCAAGCCTTTCTTGTTGTTCAATCGGGCTCTAACAGCCACGGTTCTTGTGGTGGGATTTACCCGCACGCTTATATAACTGACGGTACCCTGAAATACTTCTCCAGGGTAGCTGGCAAGTTGGATTTTTACT
This sequence comes from bacterium, assembly GCA_030431355.1. Next base: position 6,915 of record JAUIJG010000013.1, on the reverse strand, counting down.
TTGTCCCCCAGTTTTACCTTGCCCAGATCAACCTCGGGTAAGTCGACACGAAGCAGAACAGTGGACATGTCGCTGATGGTAAATATCAAGCGGTCGGGCTTGATCTGCTCTCCCACAGCCACATCACGGTAGCTGACGATCCCGCCTATCGGAGCGATCACTCTTACGGTACCGCTTATTTGACCGGTTTCAACCACCTTGTCCATGAGCGCTTTATCGGAGCCGAGGAACTGCAGGCGCTGGGTCAGCATTTTGACATGATTTTTGGCTCTTTCCGCTTCAGCCTGGGCGAGTTGATAGTCTCGTTTGAGCATGGCGCGGTTCTTGTACAGGTGTTCTTCTCTTTTAAAGTTAGCCTGGCTCTCTTCATAATTGACCTGGGCTTTGGCCAGGTTGGCTTTGGCGGCCACATAATCTTTGGTGGCGGCAATCTTCTCTTTGAATAGTCCGCTCAGTCTTTTGTATTCTGATTCGGCCAACTCTTTTTGCACTTTTGCTTCATTGTAGAGAGCCCGCGCTTTGATCAGTTGGGTCGGTCTGCGCACCTGCTCTTCATAAATTTGTCTTTCTCTGTCTTCATGCAGCTCGGCAATTCTAAGTTTCGATCGACCTTCGAGAAGCTGGGATTGCAGATCACTTATCTCCCGGCTATCGATAAGAGCCAGCACTGCTCCTTTGTTTACTATCTCTCCTGGTTTCACAAGTATCTCAGTGATTCTTCCAGATAATCTGGTGCTGATATCAACCTCTTTCTGGACATCGGGCTCTACCCGACCGGTCAAATGAAGAGGAACTGCCACCGGTTTGTTCTGTATTACTTCGGTCTTTAGCTCCAGGCGTTTGATTACCTCATCTGTTATCTTCAGCACCCTGGGACCGGTTATTGTTTTCGATTCTTGCTGGATCTTCTCTTCTTCGGCTTTTTGACAGGCGCTGGTGAGAGCCACCAGAATCAGGGCGAAAAAAATTACCGCAACTTGTGGGAAGGAGCGGTGGAACCGTATGTGGTTGCTTGTATCTGGGGCGAAGAAACGCACTTGGACACCACGAAAGCTTTTGATTCGCTAAGGCTAAACCAAATTACTACAGTTTAAAGGATACACGATCAGATAGCTTATCTCTATCGTTATGACTTTTGTGACTTTTAAGAGTCCTGCAATTCGGCTTTCAAGAGCGATTTGAAAGTTTCGGGAAAGTAGAACATCTTGACCACCGGTAGATAGATGCAGTTTCCGGGGAATCAAATCTGAGTCTTTCACCTGTATTTACAAGGAATGAAAAATCGGGCAAATTGGATAGTGAGGCGGGTGTGCGCCGCAGAATTTTGAGCGGCTCGGAAGTGCAGGATAGGCAACAATGACTGGGTTTAGAATTAGATCTGTGCAGAGCGACAATAGTGACAAGATTTCCGGCGGGCATGGTGCAGTCACTCTTGGCTACCTGGCGCTCTTGATTCTTGCAGTGCTGCCTGTCTCTTCTCCGCAGGCCGTTCAGGCTGCCAATAAGCATCAGAGGGTGAATAGTTTTTATGGTCAGCCGGCAAGCGCGATTTTCAAGAGAGGAGACTACGCACAAGCCATGAGGTTCGCCGATGGCGAACTGGCTAAAAATCCTGGAAATGCCGCCGCCCAGGTTTTGAAAGTTGAATTGCTTGGCCACCGGCAAAGAACCCAGCACCAGGCGCTTACCCTTGCCAGAAAGTACTTCAAACAAAGCCCCGGGTCTCTAGATTTAGAACGCAGCCTGGCTCATCTTTTGTTTCTCAATGAAGACAATGAAGAGGCTCGCAAGCACTACCGTCATATCGTCAAGAAAGTCCCTGATGATGTGGATTCTCTCGCTTTTCTATCCAGTCTGGAGCATCGGTTGCATAATGACGACCAGGCATTGGTCCTTATCAACAGAGCCCTCAAGCTGGATCCTAAGAATTCCGGCAACTATTATTTGAAAGCACGCATATACATGCACCAGAAAAAAGACAATCAGGCCCTGGAGGCTTTGTCTGAATCTTTAAAATTTCAGCCTGGCAATATTCAAGCTTTGCATAAGAGAGCGGTTCTACACACCCTTAAGAAAGACTGGGCAAAGGCTTTGATTGACTACAACAATCTGGTCAAGCGGAATAGTGGCGATTACAGAACCCTTGAGAGAAGGGGCTATGTGCTCGAGAAACTCGGCAAAAACGATCTGGCTTTGAAAGACTATTCTCTGGCGTTAAGCAAAGCCCCCAACCACAGACCGGTCTTGGTGGCCAGGGCACGTCTCTATGATAAGCTGGGCAGTCCGAAACTGGCAAAAATGGATCGGATTCGCCTGAAAAAGTTAGATAGCGATCTGGTGCCTTTTTCTTTCGCGCCGGATTGGACCAAGTAAGTTCTATAATCAAGTAAGTTCTATAATATGGATTTTTGAAACCGGGCATTCAAATGAAGAATGGAGGTAGCTGTGCGATTAGATAAGTGGCTGAAAGTATCTCGTTTGATAAAGCGGAGAACCGTCGCCCAGATGGCCTGTGAGCAAGGGCGTGTTTATGTGAATGAGAAGCCAGCCAAGTCAGCTCTGACTCTTCGAGAAGGAGATTCGGTTCATATCGAATTGGGCTCCAGGGCTCTTACCATAAAGGTGGTCAGTGTTCCATTGAAGACGCCTCCGGCCAAATTTGCTGCCGATCTCTATGAGGTGGTGGAAGAGATCAAAAGACCGCCGGAAGTGCTGGAATGGCTGCCGGATGATGAGATGTGGTAGCTCCTGGGAGGAGCCATCAGTTTGACTTACCCTTCTTATTAGATAGCTAAAGCACGACACCGGAAAGTGGTGTCGCAGATAGTGCAAAGATGCGTCCCATGAAAGTACTTCGTCTTCCAGGCGTTAATCGTCGATGTATTCTCTCAAACGACGACTGCGATTTGGATGTCTCAGCTTTCTCAAAGCCTTGGCTTCGATCTGTCTGATTCTCTCCCTGGTTACGCCGAAGAGTTGTCCGACTTCTTCCAGGGTGCGGGTCCTGCCGTCGTCCAGTCCGAAGCGCAGTCTCAGTACATCCCTTTCTCTGGGTGACAGACCTGCCATCACTTCGATAATGTCTTCCCGGAGAAGCTCCTGGGTTACATTGCTGGCGGGAGTCTCTGCGTCGCGGTCCTCGATGAAATCTCCGAGTTTGCTGTCCTCTTCTTTTCCTATCGGGGTTTCGAGGGAAATTGGCTCCTGGGCTACTTTTACGATATCTCGCAATTTGCTGACCGTGATCTCCATCGCTTCTGCTATCTCTTCCTCGGTCGGCTTTCTGCCTTTGTCCTGGGCCAGTTTTCTGGTTACTTTCTTGAGTTTGTTGATGGTTTCCACCATATGGACCGGAATCCGTATGGTTCTTGCCTGGTCAGCTATGGCTCTGGTGATCGCCTGACGAATCCACCAGGTGGCATAGGTGCTGAACTTGTAGCCTCTTTCGTAATCGAATTTTTCCGCTGCCCTGATAAGACCGAGATTTCCTTCTTGAATCAAATCAAGGAAGAGCATTCCTCTGCCTACATACTTCTTGGCAATTGAAACCACCAGGCGGAGGTTCGCCTGGGTCAACTTTCTCTTGGCAATGGCCCCTTCGGCGCCACCCATTTCAATTTTTCTAGCCAGTTCAATTTCCTGATCTGCTTTTAAGAGCGGAATTCTGCCTATCTCGCGTAAGTACATTCGTACAGGATCATCGGAAGGGAGACTTTTTGAAACTGTTTCAAGATTCTCCTCTTCCTCCTTCTCCTCTTCTTCTTTTTCGAGTTCAGAATCCTCCGGGTCATCTTCTTTAGACCCGGCCGCATCGAGCAGCTCATCGAGGCCGGAACGCTGCCTCTTCTTGCCTGCTTCCTCGAGCTTGTCCAGTTTCTTTATAAAAGAATCTTCCTGGTTCTTGCTCTTGGATTTATCTTTGCTTTTACTTTTTCCGTTGCTTTTGCCTTTAGTCACACCTTGGACTCCGTATTGGGTCGCTGTATATATTTAGCCTCCAATGGCTCAATTTTATTCCTCAATAACACTAATTCTTCTAAAGTTTTTGTTGATCGTAATTCTACCGCTAATCTGGTCAAAGTGACTATTGAGGTCTGAATCTCCACTTCTTCACTATCGTCAGAAGCTTGCCCCAGCAGGGTTCTGAGGGTCTGAACCAGGGAAGTAAGTCTCTCTTCCAGAATGCGTGCTCGGCAATTCATGACTACCACATCGACGGGAAGATCCTGTTTTTGCAGGGCCTCGGCTCTTAAAATAATTTCCGTTAGAAAGGCCGATAAACGTTCATCGGGGGCCAGTCTATCTTGTAAGCGGCAGCGTAAATCTTCCATGCTGTCGAAACTGGAGCCGATGCCCTCCACAGCCTCTTTAATCTTCTGATGTTCCGGGCTGACCAGCCGCTCCTCTGCCATGTAAGCGTGCACCCGCTCATGGTCTTCCCTGGAAGTGAGATAAAGAGCCAGTAACTGCTTTTCTGCTTCGGTCAATCCGGAAGGAGCCGAGCGACCGGCAATTTGCGGAGGTGGCTGAAATCTCTCCTCCGGCTCTTCCCTGCCTCTATTGAAACGATTGCCGCCATTGTATTGACCGCCTTTCTGGCGATTTCCTTTTTTAAACTGACCGCCATCGCCCTGGCCTTTCTGGCGGTTGAAATTGCCGCCACCGCCACGCTTTTGGAAGCCCTGGTTCTGGTACTGATTGTTTCTAGCCTGGAATTCTCGCTCTTCCGTATCGAGGCGATGTTCCCTTCTGTATTGCCGAACATCGGAGAGAAGCTCTTCTTCGCCGATATTTATTCTTCCCGCTAGCTGCCGAATCTGCTCTACTCTGGTAACAGCTTCGCTAGTTGGAGCGACAATCGGGACCACTTTTCGCGCTGCTTCTATTCTTCCAGTATGGGTGGAAAGGTTTATCGGTTTCAAGACTTCGTCAATTTGATAGTCGAACATAAGAGGAGCGTTCTCAATCGCTTCAGCGAAAACTTTCGGTCCATTTTCATCCTGGGTGAGGCAGCCGTCAGGGTCTTTCCCGCCAGGAACCCTAATTACTCTAAGCTCAATTCCTACGCCTATCGCAATTTGGCTGAGGGTTTCCACGCCTCTTTTAACTGCTCTAGCCCCAGCCTCGTCAGCATCAAAAGAGAGATAAACTCTTTTGGAGTCAGTGTATTTAACCAGTAGCTTTGCCTGCTGTTCGGTCAGGGCGGTGCCGAGTGTGGCCACCGTATTTCCGAAGCCAAACTGGTGGGGAGTTATGGCGTCGAAATAGCCTTCCACCACGATAACAGAATCTTCTTTTACTATGTGATCTTTGGCAAGATGAAGACCGAACAGATGCTGCCCCTTGTGATAGATGGGAGTCTCAGGCGAATTCAGATATTTGATCTGGTCATCTCCCAGGGTCCTGCCGCCAAAAGCAATGACCTTGCCTTGATCGTCACAGATAGGAATCATTAAGCGATTGCGAAAGAGGTCGAAATGATTTGTACCGCTCTGCCTCTTTCTGACCAGGCCTGCTTCGGCAAGGGTCGCTTCCGAGACCTTTGCGTTTGCGGTCAGATAATTGAGCAGGCTGTCCCAGGTGTTTGGAGCAAAACCCAGACGAAATTTTTCTATGGTCTCTTCGGTAATCCCACGCTTCTCCAGATAGGCTCTGGCTTCCGCCCCTTCGGTGGGATCCTTTAGCAGGCGCTGGTAAAAGACTGTAGCTTGCTCATAGAGCAGTTTGACGGAGTTTTTCTTGTCATACTCCTGTCTCTCTTGTTCTGTCTCTACCAGCGCTACGCCGTACTTTTCCGCCAGGACTCGAACAGCTTCGTAGAAATTGACTCCTTTAATTTTCTGGATGAAAGTGAAAACATCGCCGCCTTCATTGCAGCCAAAACATTTGAAAATTTCTTTGTCGGTACTGACATTGAAAGAAGGTGTCTTTTCTTTGTGAAAAGGGCAGAGTCCTTTATATTCTTTGCCGGCGCGCTTTAATACGACGGTCTCTGAAATGACATCCAGAATACTGGCCCGGGCACGAACCTCGGATATGACATCGTTTGTGACGCCTTTCAAAAAATGCGTTCCTCGAAGACAGGGAGCTGTATATGTTTGATCAATTATCCGAATTTACTTTAGCACCGCTCAATCCTTTTTTCCGGTACATCTTCTTTATCGATATTTCAAGATAAAAACGGATTCAATACCGATATGGCTTTTCGGCTCACTCGATATATCTTTTGTCTTTTGCATCTGGGATAATGCAGTCTGGAAATCTCCCAGGCATCCCTTTGAAACCATGCGCCTACCCTTGAATTTGCTAAGCGGCAGGGGGGGGCTTATTGGCAGACCGGGCCGAACTCAAAATAGCCTGGTGTTTCAAAGATAGACATCTCGCCGGTCCATAAGTAAGGGGTTTATATGAAAACACTTATCCAGAATGGAAGAATTATTACTGCTGTCGATGACTACCATGCCGACATTTTGATTGAAGACGGTAAGGTAAGCACCATAGGTAAGAGTCTGAATTCCCAGGCTGACAAAGTGATAGACGCAAAGGGCAAGCTTGTCATACCAGGCGGTATCGATGCCCATACCCATATGGATATGCCTTTTGGCGGTACTGTTTCCGCCGATGATTTTGAAACCGGAACGAGGGCGGCTGCCCATGGTGGTACCACTACCATCATTGATTTTGCCATTCAATCGAAGGGTCAGGAGATAGCCGAAGCTCTAGATATCTGGCATAAAAAAGCCGACGGCAAAACAGCCATCGACTATTCCTTTCATATGATTGTCACCGACCTGCCCAAACAAAAAGTGGGTGACCTGAAGAAGCTGATTCATAATGAAGGAATCACGAGCTTTAAGCTTTTTATGGCTTATCCCGGCGTTCTGCTTTCCGATGATGCCACCATATATCGTGCTA
>JAUIJG010000433.1 GCA_030431355.1 bacterium | reverse complement strand
GAGAAAGGTGTTCTTCCCGGTGGTGGTGAATATGGTTCCAGGGCTCGTTCGACAATCATCACTTTCCCTGGTGTTCCTCATGAATTGAGGCATATGTGGAGAGGCACCGTGGCAGATTTTCTTCTTTCCGACTATTCCGGGGAGACCATATTCTCGGTGGAGCTGAAGCACATCGGAATAGGAGAATCGAGTCTGGCGGAGAAGTATGCGGATCTTCTCGAGGGCGCTAACCCTACGGTGGCCCCCTATGCAGGCAGAGGCGAATGTCGCCTCCGAGTCACTGCTAAAGCTAAGAATCAGGAAGAGGCGGAAGCTTTAACCCGGCCTGTGGTGGAGCAGATTGAATCAGGTAGCGGCTATCTCTGCTATGGAAAGAACACCGACACCCTTGAATCTGTTGTGGGATCTCTATTGGCTGATAATCATTTGAAAGTTGCCCTGGCCGAATCCTGCACCGGGGGCCTGGTGAGCAAGCGATTGACGGATGTGGCCGGAGCCTCGGAGTATATCGGCCTCAACCTTGTCACATACTCCAATGAGGCTAAGGAGAGAGAGCTTGGCGTGCCTACCGTGATCCTGGAAGAGGAAGGTGCCGTCAGTGAAGCCTGTGCCCGGGCTATGGCCATGGGCGTCCGGAAGCGCGCCTGCGCCGATATAGGTATCGGCATTACCGGCATAGCCGGGCCTGGCGGGGGCACCGCTGAAAAGCCGGTGGGTCTGGTTTATATCGGTCTAGCTGCAGAAGATGGCTGCTCCGTAAAAAGGCTCAACCTGGGCGATCGTTCCACCCGGTCGGAGATTCGATATCGCACCGCCAATGAAACTCTGAACATGCTTAGATTATTCCTTCTGGGTGCGTGGAAAATTGACAATACGATCCAATCTTAGTTATAAGATTTATTGGTCCTCTCATATTTCGTATCTCAAACCTCGATTAGTTTCTAGAAGATGGTCCCATGACAGAAGAAGAAAAGTGGATAGATGGAATAGCCCGGGATAATGTTTTTCACCGACGCTTGAGCGATCTTAGAAATACATCCATCAACCAGGACCATATGGCCGCTCTGGAGGAGCTGAATAGACCCCGGCAGGAGACAATCTTCTCCAAGCCGAAGCCCAAGGCAAAGACCGTTCTCAGCCAGGATGATGTTCTTCGTATTGCGTTTTACGACGACTCATCCCCGGCTTACAATTTCCGTTTTATGGTCCGCCGTATGGAAAGGGAGATTAAACGCTCCAAGAGATACAATCGCCCGGTTTCAGTCTTGATTGTGGCTGTGGTCGGTTTTAAGAAGATAGAGGAGACCTACGGCGTTGTCGCTCTCGATCACTGTGTCCAGCAAGTGGCTGAGATGCTTATCGATTTGACCCGGGTCGATGTGGATATGGTTGCCCGTTATGGAGACAACAAGTTTATCTTGATGTTGCCAGAGACCCCTGGCAGCGGTGCCGCTATTCTGGCGGAGAGGATTCGGAAGAAGCTGGAAGTGACTCCCCTTGAATATCGCTGGCATAAGTTGTCCGTGGAGGCCAGCATAGGAATCGCATACTTCCCTGGTATCGGAAATGATGCCGCTGAACTAATAGCCAAAGCCGACCTGGCGACGGATATGGTTATTGAAAAAGGCGGCAACGGAACAGCTTTTTGTCCCGTATAAGTTCTTTTCGAATTTAAAGAATCAACATGGCGTCACCGTAGCTGTAGAAGCGGTAGCGCTTTTCAATGGCTTCTTTATAGGCTTCCAGGATCTTGCTCTTACCGGCAAAGGTGGCGACAAGGACAAGCAGGCTTGAGCCACTGAGGTGAAAGTTGGTTACCATGGCATCGGCCACCTGAAACTTAAATCCGGGCTTTATGTAGAGGTTGGTGGCCACGTTGTCCCGGGCTTCTACTCTGCCCTCAACCACAGCCGATTCAAGGGCTCTCATGCTGGTGGTTCCCACTGCTACTACTCGATCGCCCCGGGCGCGGGTTTGATTGACCAGCTCAGCAGTTTGTTTGCTTATGGAAAAGTATTCAGCCTCCACCGAATGTTCTTCGATTGAGCTGCTGATCGGCTTGAATGTGCCGGCACCCACATGGAGGGTCAAGCGGGTGAGATTGACTCCTTTCTCTTTTAGTCTCTCTAAAACATGGTTGGAAAAATGCAAGCCGGCAGTGGGGGCAGCCACCGCCCCCGGTGCTTGCGCGAATATGGTCTGGTAACGCTCGATGTCATCGTTGCGCTTTTGTACAAGCTGTTGATCTTCCAGATCCATCTCGCGTTTTATATATGGTGGCAATGGCGCGTGACCGGCGTTTGCCAGGATGGCCCGCATATTTTCATTGTCGATCATGTCTACGACAAGACGTTTGTATCCATCCTGGTCATGGATGATCTCATTGACTATGATTTCGCGTTTTTCTCCTGGTGAAGTTGTTTCCACCAGTAGCTTCTCACCCTCTTTGATTCTGCGAATGGGCATGGCCATTGCTTCCCAGAGGCAGGTGTTGGTGGTGACTGCTTTAATGAGTTGGACTCTTACTTCACCGCCACTGGATCTGCGCGCCAGCAGGCGGGCCGGAATCACCCGGGTGTCATTCACCACAAGAAGATCTCCCGAATTAAGATGGTTTTCTATATCGGGAAATTGCTGGTGGGAAATCTTTCCTCTTGTTCTATCTAGAACAAGCAACCGGGATTCATGTCTTACTTTCAGCGGTTGCTGGGCGATTAACTCTTCGGGAAGGTCGTAGACCAGATCGTCTAAGGTGAGTTGTTCATGCATGATCTATGATTCGAAGTATTGATAGGGATGCCCGGTGAAAGTTCTAGTTGCTACTTGTGAAAAGGAATATAGAAAGGCATTCTAACAGTTTCCTTACAGCCTGTCCCCGGGTCGTCTGGTGCTGTTTGTGAGAACATAGGGAGCTATGGAGAGCGACAGAAGAGCGGTAATAGAAAAACTTGGCCGGAAGATGGGATTCCATAGGATTTCAATCGGCTCTATGGAGCCCCTCACCGGTGCTGACGCCATCTATGAAGAGTGGCTTCGGCGGGGCTATGCCGCATCCATGGAGTATATGAAGAGGGAGCCGGGAAACAGGCTCTTGCCCGATAGATTAGTAACGGGAAGCCGTTCAGCGATTCTTGCCACCGTTAGTTACTACTCTGAGAAGCCGCCCTTGAAAGTATTTCACGGCAATGTGGCTCGCTATGCTGTGGGGTTGGATTATCATGCTGTCTTCCGTCGGAAGATGAGAGAGTTGAGAGATGCCATTGCAGGTGAGCTCGGTTGTGAAGTGAGGGGGAAGCCTTTTATCGATACTATCTCTTTCTACGAACAGGCCTATGCTGATAGGCACGGCCTCGGATTCACCGGAAAGCACTCTTTGATTATCACTCCCGAGCTATCCGGCTCCTATTGTTTTGTCGGTGAGCTTTTCACCGACCTTGAACTTGAGGCGGACGGGCCCTATGAAGGCACCTGTGGTAAATGTTTTCGCTGTGGTTCTGCCTGTCCCACCGGCGCCATTGTCGAGCCTGGTTTTGTTGATGCCAACTTGTGTATCTCCTTTTTGACCATAGAGAACAAGGAAGGAATTCCTGAGAATCTGAGAAGCTCTGTCGGTGACTGGGTTTTTGGATGCGATATCTGCCAGGAAGTCTGTCCTTATAATCAAAGACCTTTGCCCACACCCTGGAAGGAGTTTGAACCCGACTCTGGCGCCGGACATAGTCTTGATCTGCTGGAGCTTCTCACCATTGATGATGAGGAAGCTTTTCAAGCTCGATTCGCCGCCACGGCGCTCAGGCGTCCTAAAAGAAGAGGACTATTGAGAAACGCCCTGGTGGTCCTGGGTAATCAGCTTAATCGGTTAAGCCTTGGCGACTCTTCTTTAGATTACGGGGCGGTTAAACCTATAACAGAGGTCCAGGATGCCATTTTTCAGTTTGCCATGAAAGAGAAGGAGCCGATGTTGCGGGAGCATGCCGCCTGGGCAATCTGGCGATCTGATATTGGTGCGGAGGCAATTTTGACTAAGCTTCTGAGCCATGAAGAAGATGCTCAGAACCGCTCTGTTCTAACGGAGAGAATAGAATCTCTTCACGGAGCTTCTTGAAGAGAAGAGAGTTTTTAGTGCATGCCGGTTGTCAGTCCACCATCTATGGGTAAGACTACACCGGTTATATAGCTTGCCTCTTCAGAGCAAAGGAAGGTGACCACCGATGCTACCTCATCTGGTGCCCCCACTCTTTCCATCGGGATATTGGCCTGGACGAAATTGTCCAGTGCTTCTTCTCCGGAGATGCCCATTCGCTCTCCCACTTCCCGGTTGAATCTTTTGCAAAGGGG
>JAUIJG010000432.1 GCA_030431355.1 bacterium | reverse complement strand
CATTCCTGCCAACCGCCTGGCCATATGCGCCCCCAGACTTTCCCCTAGACAAAAAATAGGAGTCTCAGAAAATGTGGCGTTGAGCTTTTCCAAAAGCCAGACAAGGTCATCCAGAGTTCCTTTGTAGTCAACCTCTCTGGGCTCACTGCCTTTGTTGAAATAATACTTTCCGAAGCCCCGGATATCCGGTGCCACAACCATTCCCCCTCTTTCAACCAGGGCTTTTGCCAGGCTGTCGAAGGTCTTTCCATGCATCATCAAGCCGTGGATTGCAATAAAGATGAATGACGGGCTTTCGCAAGGAGCATTGAGATTAGCCCCTGTATCCAGCCATCGGTAGAGATGAAGTTTTTCACCACCCCGGGATAGATCGAGAGTCTCTTCTATGCAGTCTACAGCCATCTGAGAATAAAAACAGTGCTACCAATATCCTCTATTTTAACCGCATGGCGCCGCCTTCTCTCTCCTCTTCTTCAAGCAACTCCTCGGTTATGGCTACTTCGGCAAGCGCCTCCAGGCGACTTTCCCGCAAGCGAAATATCAAATAGACAGCGATGGCGCAGAGCCAGCCTTGCACGGAGCATATCCCCACATGGAGAAACTCTAGCCCCGGAACCACACCGGCTGTGGCAGTACCGACCATGCATCCTGCCACAAGAGCGTATACTGCCGGGCGGGAAAAGTTCGGCAGCTCATCTTCCCCAGGGAGACTGGAAAAGTCGACTTCCAGTTTCAAAATGTTTTTGACTATAAAGTACTCGGCAATCACTATGATTGTGGGCATTGCAAGCAGAACACAGTTGAGAGATGCTACTTTCTCCAGAGCCTGGGCACAGCCGCTACCGGACAGAATAGCCGCCACGGTGGCACCAAGAACAGTGAGAAGAGCGACCGCCCTTCTGTGGGGCATCTTGATCAGGTGATTGAGAGCGTTGGTGGAACCATACAAATTTGAGTCGTTGGCGGCAAAATATGATGCCGACAGCACCAGCGCCCCCAAGATTGCGATGCCCCCAAAGGAATAGTCATTCATAAAAGCGGTGGCTCTGGCGTAATCGGTAATTCCGGTCATCCGTCCGACCAACCAACCCGTGGTCGGAAAAACAATCTGACCGATTAAAAGGGCAATCCCAACAGGAAAGAGAGTACTTCCCACATTCTGCCTGCCGTAGCGCCAATAGTCCGCTTCATTACCCCAGACCGATACACCTATTATGAAATTAGCCACCAGAGCGAATGCGGCAATGCCGGAGCTGGTTCCAGGTTCAGTGAAGACCTCGGGAGGCACAGTCTGAATAGTCTTCACAAAGGTGTAACCAACCCAGACAATTAACAAAGGCGCCGCAAAATATCTGGCAAAGTTAGCTACGCCCTTAAATCCCCAGAAATTGTTGAATGCCATGGCCACGGCAAGCATTGGGGCAAGCAGCGTCATGGAAATATTGAAGTGAAAGAGACCATGAAGATTTTCAGCAAGAAATAGCGAACAAAGACCGTACCAGGCGATGAACATAAGAACAAGGTTTACCGCCACTATCTTATTTCCCCAGCGTCCGAACACGCTGCGGATCAAGCCGCCATAACTCCAGCCGCTTTTAGCCCCCAGATGGCAAGATGGGATAGCGTAGGCAAGCATCAACAGACAGCTCAAGATAGAAAAACCCAGGACCTGGGAAAACGATAGACCCTCTTTAAACCACAAGAATCCGACCAGAACGCCGGGGAAGAAGGTAACCATGGTGATCCACAGAAGTCCCATGGTTAATGGAGCGCGTCTCTGGTCGGAAGGGATGACATCATCGCTATGCGAAACACTCTTCTCTTCAAAAGCCAAACTATGCCACTCCTTGCTTCTCAAACACTTTTATAAAAGGCGGGATACTATCAGCCGTTAATTTAAAAATCTCAAGCCCGGGTGAATACTATATTTGATCTCTTGACATTTGTCATTATCTGAAAACCTTACACTGGTCAGATCTTTACCAAAGGTTCAAGACATTCAACTGGGTATATTTTCAATAGGCAATTTAAGAACGCTATCATATACGGTACCACGGAGCGAAAAGCATTGCGAATTGACCATCTCTGGCCATTAATGGAGAAAGTTCCCACTGGTCTAAATGCGCGTGAATATTTTGAACTGGGTGTAGTATACAGGCTAACCGGTTGGATAGAGCTGGCTAAAGAATGTTTCTTCAAAGCCGAATCCATGGCGAATGGAGACGAAGTGGCGATTCACGCCGAACGGCTCAGAAGAACCGAGTTGCCCAAAATGGAAGTCCCCGACGCTGCCGTGGAAGGCAATATCGAAGGCTTCAACTTGATGGGCACAGAACCAGACCGGGCGAAAAAAGTCTTCGAGCGTTTGATGGAAACCTATCCGGACTTCGAATGGCCATTTACCAATCTGGCCAAAATCTACATCAAAGAAGGAGATATAGAAAAGGCTAAAGGACTCGCCAAATACGCCCACTCAGTGAATCGAGACTTATTGAGACCGATAGAATTGATGGCCCATATAGAGCTTGAACTGGAAAATGATCAGAAAGCCCTTGAACACTTCGAAGAATTACTGAAGTTGTCACCTTTGAACTTTGAATACTTGATCGCCTTACTTCAACTTCGAAACGCCGTATCTGACTGGCCCCCGGACAATCCCCCCGATGATTTCGGAGCCCTGGACTACTATGAAATTGGCTACTGGTATCTGGCCAATCAAAATTACGCCAACTCAAAGATCAATTTTGAAAAGGCAGTGGAACTTGCCGGTCCTGATGAAGAGTATGTGAAGCGAGACGCCGAGCGCCTGATCAAAACCCAGTTACCGAAAAATATCCAACCGGAAAAAGCCGAACAAAAGTTTTCAACCTGTTGCGACGAATTTGAAAAGGATGAAGAAGGGGCTACAAAAATCCTCAAAGAGCTTGTGGAAGAACACCCGGATTTCGAAAGGGCCACAGTTCTTCTAGCCACCCTGGAGAAAGCCCACGGCAACGGGGATGAGGCAGAAAAACTGATAAGTGAAGTGCTATCCGCCAACAAGGATTTCATGCCTGCCGTGGAGATGGCTTACTACTTTGCTCTTACCCGCAACGACTTCAAACAAGCTCTAATGCACATAGAGCATGGCATATCATTGAATCCGTTCAACACTGACTTTATCTACGCGAAGATGGCTCTGGCCCGCAAGCTTTACGAGATGAACTGAGTGACCCACCAAAGACAGCATACCACCGCAGACAATACCACAACAGGCACTCAAAGGGCCATTATTCCAGCCTTAAGTTCAGCCAGCTCTCTATAAAGCGCCCCTACTTCCGCCCGCACATCACTGAGCAAATTGCCTCTCAAAACCAGAGTAGACAATTCTACCCGGCGAGGCTCCTCCACACTGTTTGTGAGAACATCGAGTTTTTCTTTATTCTCGCTGAAATCCATCTGTCTCAGTCGACTCCAGCGAGAAAGCAAAAGCTCTAATCTGGTCTTTCCATTCAAAGAACTAACCCCTGTCGGCGCAGAATTGAGATAACCCCAGACTATGGAGTTGTACTCTTTCTTAGAGCTAGTCGGACGATTGAAAATCTGGGCCAACATATTGGAACCTTCATGTTGAAACTCCGGATACATATAGCGACGAGGAATAAAATTGATCGCTGGTAAACCGACGGAGGTCGAACCTGATACGGTGCCTATAACATTGCTGACACGACCGGGAGAACCGAATCCGAGTGCCTGATTCAGTATATTGAGAGCACCGGTGGCCATGAAAGTGGTCATGGTGATCACCTGCTCTCGCTTGTTCTTTTTAGCGGCCAGATAGTCATAAACCTGGTCGTTGTAAGCAAGATCAGCATCGATTGCCGCTATCACGTCCTGGATCTGAAAAGAGGCATATTGAAGAATATCGGTCAGCTGCTGCCTGAGAACGATGATCTCTTCTCTAGCATCCCTATCTTTGGTCGCCCGATACCGCTCTTGCAATTTCCCCAGCCGAACAATCATCGGCTTGACGCCCAGCTGCTTGGCAAGAGCCTCGGCGCCGGGAGAGAGAAAAATCGTAAAAGGCTCCTCTTTCTCTTCCAGCATCGGAGAAAAGGACTCCTCCTCACTCTCACTCGCCGGCTTCTCCTGGCTCCCCGAGCCTCCTCCGGCTTTCTTAGTATCTTTTGCAAACCCGGGCGAAGCCAAAAGGAGCCCCTGAATCAGGAGCAACGATATAACCGAGGTGAGCACTGCTTTCATCTATCAGTCCGGATCTGCATCTGCCTCTAGAAATTGCCGATTATATCAACTGCTGAGTCAGCGTCCCGAGAAATGGATTTGAGCATATGATGGAATGAACGGGTAAGATATTGGTAGCCTTCACGACGCCGGG
>JAUIJG010000431.1 GCA_030431355.1 bacterium | reverse complement strand
GGCGGTTTTGTCTCGCCTGTGAGCGCATTCCAGTACCATGAACTTGGTCCTGTCCACTGATTTCCGCTGCCATCAAATATCCTTTCGCGGACCGAAATCCTTGCTCCATCTTTGTTCGCGATGAAGTGACCCCAGGTCCTGCCTCGGGAATCTATCTCCATGGGGCGGTAATCGATCTTAAATCCGGCACCGCGATAGCAGTCGCTGGCCGGATGCAGCTTGCGGGTCGGTTTCTCAATGCGCCGCACAATAAAGAGTCGCTGCCCATCCGTTAAAACTCTAATCTCACCCGGGAAGTCTTCTAAGAAACCTCTCAATCTGTTCTCCAGCTTTATTGAATCGAGGTGCTGAGTTTCGTCCAGGCTCACTTCTCGAACGAGGACTTCCCTTAATTCTTTGTCGGTCATAGTCTTAAAATTCGATTTCGATTCTGCCATGGCCTGCGGCGTCAGAGGGGTCAGAGGCAGTATTGCCGATACTGTGGAGAGGGCAATCATGGGTAGCAGTTGCCATGAAAGTTTTTTTGAATTGTCGTTGGCGTCGAGAACGATTGTCTGGGTTTCTCCACCTCCAGGTTTAAGGCGGTTGCAGAACCAGATACAGAAAAGTAATAGGGCGGCGAAGACAATTAGCCCGCTCCCCTGGTGGAGAAATGTTTCATCGTATTGGGGAAGCTTTAGCAGACCGGTTTCGATGTAAAAAAGCGAAGTGACTCTGAGGGCATTGGCGAAAAGAGACGCGACAAAGGCCAGGGACGCGGCCAGAACTGTGGCTTTTCTTCCAAGGTTTAGATAGGAGCTCAAGGTGAAAGTTATAAAAAGCGCAAACCAGAGCATCTTGATACCGCTGCATGGAGCGTCCACATAGACTAACTTGTCCTGGTAGTTAAGCAGGGTTCCGTCTGCTCTAGCGGAAATGCCTCCCAGCGCCAGAAGAGCAGCGGATATTTTTGCAACCACGGCTCGAAGAGGAAAACCCAGATAGAAATTAAGAGAAGCGATAATAGGCAAAGACATGAGGGCAAGGCACCACTGCGCCAGGGTCAAAGGAATGAAAACCGATGACGTAAAAGCAGCTAGTGCTGCCACGGCAAGAGCCGCCCGGGGTAGGGGAGAGAGAAAGTAAGTAGAGGCAAGATAGCAAATTAAGAAGGTGAGACTCAAGGTTAAATAGAAGGAAGAAAATCGGCTGTTTGCAATACCCTTCTGTCTCTTTAACGTAATCAGAAGAGCCAGAGAGAGTAATGCTAAAGCGCCAAGAGGTTCGTCGGAGCCATCGCTCAGTCGAGAGATGAACCATTCAAACACCTGCCAGAAGCCGATGAGAAGAGCTACGGCTGTCATTGGAACAAGCCACTGTCCCTGGTACTCCCCGGTTTGGTCTGAGGAGAGGGGGTTATCCATGACCTTCATCTGTTATCCGCAGGCTTTTCCTTTTTGCTTCTAAGGATGGTGAAAAGACCGGCACCAAGCATTAACACAGCTATAAGAAGCATCGGAGTCGTATCCGGTTCCGGTACCACTTCTGCTTTTAATGCCTGGAAAATATTGGACTTCTTCTCTTTCATCATTGGGGCTCCATCGCCTTCCATCTGGTCGTCAAATACCATGGATTCTTCTTCCGCTATCATTTGACCGGCCGGACCAATATTGCCATTGGTGGCACCTTGAAGGACGGGACTATTTGAAAGCATGGCCGAATCTTTGTCGGACTTATGGCTTTCTTCCTTAATGGAGCCCAATTCATCTTGCGGCTCTGCTGCTTTCTTGAAAGCCAATTTTG
This sequence comes from bacterium, assembly GCA_030431355.1. Next base: position 2,614 of record JAUIJG010000431.1, on the reverse strand, counting down.
CCTCCAGATTTCTTGCTCTTGATTCCACGCTCTCCCGGGGAGCCGAAGCAGGGTAAGATTTAGCGGCTCTTCTTGCCAGGAGTCCGACTTCATTGGATTGCCCGTATCTGGGGTCCACAGGGGCACCAACCAGTCCACCCTTTCCGGCGGTTGCTCCATAGTCGGCAGAGGGAGGAGGCGAAGAAGCTGCCTGGGAGAGGTTTGTCTTTTCGAAGACGGCAAATGAGCTGTTCAACCGGGATAGAGGTCTCAAGTCTATCTGTCTATTGTTTTTGTATCTCTCCTGGTTGCGAATCCGCTGGGCTCGGGATTCGTATTTTTCAACCAGTTGATCATCCGAGACCACTGCACTTGTTACCGGAGTGATCAAATGCCTGGATACAGCCAGGGTCGAGGCGCCGTAGACATCTCCCTGGTAGTAGCTATCCAGCACTTTCTGATAGACTCTGAGGGATTCGAAAGCAGGTTGCGGATTGTTGATGGTATTTTCCGCGGTGGCGTCTATCGCGGAAATGGCTTTTTGACTCTTGTCTTTATTCGAATCCGACCAGAAACGATTCAGGTTCTCTATGGAGCTTTTTAAGTCGGCACCAGGGCTGACCCGTATGAAATTTTCTTCCATGGAAGCTTTGTCAAATAGCGCGTTTGGACCGGAAGCTACTTGCAAGTCATACAACTTCCTGCCCATGGATTTGAACTTTGATTCCACAAATTTCTTGTTGTAATTCTCGGCTACCGGTTGAGCCGCGTGTATCCAGAATATGTCTTTGCCGGCTCCGGATAATCCGGTCAAATGTCCGGCAACATAAGGACTATTAATCACTCCACCCTTGCATTCGGTAAGTTTGAGCTCTTTTAACTGTTCTTCTATGCCTGTCTGCGAGCGCTTTATATTACTGTCTGTGAGACCTATTACTTCGAAATCGACGGTTTTGTTTTTAGCAACTAGCGCTTCCAAACCTTCTGAAACTTCCTTTATATAGGGTTTCATGCCGATGGAGGTGTCCACCAGTACCGTCAGCTGTACAGGAGTCGCGTAAGTTCTTGTCGGTATCTCAACTCTTACAGGGACAGAATTTATTCGAGCGAAACGGATGGAAGGATTTACTTCTGCTAAAACCCGGGCTTCATGCCTGGATAAAAGAGAGTTCTCGAGGCTTGCCGCTATCGATTGAGTACCTTCTTTAGATGGGGCGCTGGCGAAATCGGTGTTGGTTATGGTGAATTTTGTTTTTCCTGCCAGATTTAATTTGTGGCCTCTGGTGAAAGCAAAATTGCGTTCTGCGAAAGTCGGCAAACTTAACTCAGCGTGGTTTTTATCCGATGAGGTCATCGGCGCTGCAATTTGCAGGCGGATTTTTGTATCGCTCTCTTTTAGCACCGGATAACATTGAACGAGAACAGTGTCTTTACCTTGCATGCTTACAAGAAGAGGGTCTCTGCTATGGGTGCGAACCGCTCTTTCATAAGTCGCTCTCGCTTTCGAGCGCCCCATGATCTTTGCTTCTTTTTCCTGACCATCAATCCACATGGTGGCGCGTTCGACTACGGCTCCTTCAGGCAATAGTATTTTTGCTCTGGCTTCCCTGGGAAGCAGAGAGATGTTGTTGAAATTGAATGTCCATTTAAGAGAAGCTGCCCTGGCGTCGGCGTCTATGATGCCGTCTATGGTGCTGGAGTCGACCGTCAGTCCCCTGGCTACACCTTGAACCATTTCCCCTGCTATATCCGGATCCAGGTCAAATTCGTCCACCGCTCCGGCGTTCAGGCGGTCAGGGTCATTGATAATTCCGTTGTGCTGGATAGTGCTTCTAAAAGATGTCGGTATGGGGACCGAGTTAAAAGGAATGCCGGTGACGCGGTAGTAGATATTTCTTGCGCTTTCTATGGACACGGGATGCTGGTGTTCGTATAGAGAACCTATCAGGTCCGTGGCCCTGCCCGAGCGTTCATAGCAGGCTCGTAAAAGAACGTCTCTGCTTCCCCAGGCTCTGAGCCAATTGATGGCATCGGCTGATATGCTCGGGTCAGGTTTGGTGGCGTCGCTGAGGTGAATGCGTGTGAGAGTGGAGGGTAGCTCCACAGAGATAACCATGACGAGAACTATCACATGCCCCAGATGTTTAAATTGATGGGCATCGAAAAAGGTGTCGTGACGACAGGCCAGCTGGCAGATTGTCTTTCCCGCTTGCATTATGTATGGAATTGAAGCCAGGGGAGCAAGTCCCAGCAAGCCAATGGGGAAAGCGAAAACCAGAAGTGGTGTTATCGGCAGTAGCATCAGCGAGTAGAGTATGGCGATTCCCAGTGACATACCGCTGGTTAGTGCCGTGATGGAATATACCGCCTGAATATTGGAGCGCGCCGAGAGCCAGGTGAGAAAGTTGCTTATCGGAATCAGCGAGAAAAGCAAGTAATGATTAAAGGTGGGAAATGGATCGAAGAAAGCTTTTGCCATGGTGTGACTGGAATGTTCGAACAGCATGGCAGCGACCGGCAATATCACTCCGAAGAAAAGAAGCGCAAAACCGGGTTTGATAATTACTTCTTGCTTGCCTTTTTTGTTGTTAAGGTCGTCCTGGACATTCTTGTCTTTCTTTGCAAGGGTGGCGAT
>JAUIJG010000430.1 GCA_030431355.1 bacterium | reverse complement strand
GAAAGACTTCACAGCCCAGCATGGTGCCCAAAAGAAAAGGAGAATAGATGGCCCCCACGCCGTTGCAGCAATCCACCGCAACTTTCAGTTTTCGTTTCTTAATCGTCGGCGCATCGACGTAACGAAGAATCTGTTTGAAGTGATCTTCCGTCGGATACTTTTCTTCAATGATGCTGCGGATTTCATCTTCCTTCACGGTCGGGAAATCCTGCTGATGGTAAATATCAAACAGTTCATCAGCACGCGGCTCAGAAAGAAACAACCCGTCCGGACCGATAAACTTCTCTTTCAAGAACTCCGGAGAGTCGGCGGCAACAAAATCCGATAAGCCATACCGAGCTAAGATTCCAACGATTTCGTTGAAGCGCTTCAGGCCCCTTGCCTCGATGGGATATGTCAAATTCATGGGAACTGCCTACCTCGTATTCTAGTCTCGACCTCCGGACAATTTTATATAGCAGACATCCGGAGCGATGAAGCCCGGGAGAAGATCCAGACTCTGCAACCGGCGAGAATACTGTGAGGTTAAGGATTGTTCCGAGATAGAGCCGGATTTTCTACTAAATTTTGATGGAAGCGGGTAAATAAATAGAAGTTATTATGCGTGTGGTGTTTTACGATGAAAAAATTGATGGGTGTTCTATGTATGGCTGGCTTGCTGCATGGTCTCGCTTATCAACCTTCCTGGGCAGGTTGACGACCCCGCTCTGTCTCGTCAGGTGGGACGAGAACCTACAATAATTACACTCCTCAGAAAGCAGTATTCAAAAACTACGGATCATCCGGTCAGACCGGGCGGCGAGCTAGCGCCACGGTGGCCACGGTCCAGTACGACCCCAAAATGGTCAAAGAGTATGTCTCCAAGGCGGATAACTACCGCAATCTGGCCAGAGCCAGCCAGGAGTCAGGGGATTATGCCGCCGCGGCAAATTGTTATAGACAGAGTTTTACTCTGCGCAATAGAGTTCTGGGTCATCAACATCCCGAGGTTATGAATGACGCCCACAACCTTGCCTCCATGCTTCAGAAAGACAAAAAGTACTCCCAGGCGGAGAGCTATCTGAACTGGTGTCTGAAAGCAAACGCCCGCTCCCACGGCGCCGGCGCATATGAGTTTGCCCAGACCAGAGAAGCGATGGGCAAATTGTATCTGGAGCAGGGACAATATCCCAGAGCGATCAACAACTTCAAACAGGTTGTAGCCCTGAACGAACGCTACAAAGGCGCGGCCAGCAAGAACACTTTTAAAGCGAAAAAAGCCCTTGCCAAAGCTTATCTAAAGTCCGGCGACCGGGAAAAATTCGAGGAGATTATGGAATCGGCAAGGTTGGCTTATTCCGGCAGCAATGAGGCTGGCGAAGAGAAGAAGGCAGCGGCACCGACTACCCCCACAACCATAGCCGTCCAGGCTCAGGAGTAGACTACTTTAACCGAAAGAGGTAGACCTATCTGACAGGGGATACAAGATATAATAGCTTGTATCCTTTGTTAGATATTTCCATGGCGCTTTCTCAAAAGCAATTAGAAAAGCAAATCCGCCCCTCCGGTGGTGGCAAAGATCTTGTCATCATTGGAATGGTGGGACTATTGATGATTGCCGCATTTATCTTTTTTCTATTCAAGATAATCGGCCAATCCGAAGAGCACGTGGAAAAAGTGCGAAAGACAAAAATGAAATATCAGGAGTCACTGAAGTGGCGTCCCGATAGCAACCTCAGTGAAAAACGCATTCTCCAGGACCTCAAAATAGACCCGAGAAGAAGAAAAGCATCTTACAGACAGCTTGATCTATCTCGCAAATCCTTTAAATATCTGGGTCGCATGGTAAGCCTGGAAGACCTGAGCCTCTCCGGCTGTGTTTTCAAAGATAGCTGGTTGAAGTACATTCAAAATTTGCCCCTTATCGCCTTTAACCTGAGCAGCACCAACCTGACTGACAAAGGCACCAGGTACATATCCGAGATAGACAGTCTCAGGGCGCTGAGCCTTTCCGAAACAGAAATATCCGATCATGGTCTCAAAGCTATTTCGAATCTGACCAATCTAGGTTCCATCGGACTTGATGGAACCAACATCACCGACAACGGTGTCAGGTACTTGCTCAAATTGAAGAATCTCAGCCTTCTCAGCATCGCCAATACGAAGCTCAGTCCAATTTCTGTGGACAAACTGGTGGAGAGCAAGCGCCTCAGATCTCTAAATGTGCAAGGAATCTATCTAAAACGCTCAAACGTCGAGAAAATTGCAGAGAATACTAAACTTCACTTCTTAACGATGAACAATTGTGGTCTCACAGACGAAGATGTCGCCCCCCTGACAAAATGCGGCACCATACAAAGGCTTAAAATGGACAGAAATGAGCTATCGGACAAGAGCCTCAAACTCCTGGCCAAATTGCCCCAATTAAGATTTCTCAGCGTGGAGCAATGCTTCGCCATCACAGACAAAGGAGCCAGAGAATTCCGCGAGAAAAAGCCCCAATGCAGATTGAAATACTCCCCAGAGAAAAACAAACTGCAAAAAGGCATTCCCCTGCGCAATATCAATGAAGAAGTTATGTTTATCGAAGACCAGGTCAGATCGAAAGGAAAGTAGTAGACAACCTGAGCTCCCAGGAAGTCTATTTAACCCCGACATAACCTTGCTGCTTCTGAATAGGAAGTAGTGTGCCAGCTAAATTAACCACAGTCGACACAGGATCTTTTCCGATAACGACTCTTCTAAATCTAATGTCCGCCACAGAGCCATTGGTGTCATATGTGGTTCGCACCCCGGAGCCGCTCTCATCGAATTTTTCATAGATAGAAGGATCTCTATCGATGGAAGGTCCACCGATACTTACAAGCTCCCACTTGTATGCGAAGTCGGACTGCGGCATAAGCAGCGGTATCGCACCGATGCCAGCCCCAATCAGGGGAGGCTGCCTTTTGGCCGCGCCATAACCAGGGAAGACCAGTTTCCTCGCTATCATCCCGGAACCACCCTGGTCCAACTTAAAATTATCGAAGGAGACTAGATTGTTGTCCATGGGCTCTCCGGCGTGTCGGCCGCCCTGGGCACCGTAGCGACGGCTATAGATACGGATGAACATATCATAGCGTGGAGTAAACTCTACCTTGCCCAGGGGGATAGTAGCCGGTGGAACAATGGTAAGGGGCACCGGAGAGACCTCAAAAGAAGCGGCACCATCATCGATGGCATTATAACACTCCATAAAGCACTGCCCATCACTGATGACCCACCAGGGAAACGGCTTGATCTCAGCATTCTGATAGTAGACGACTCCGTCGGTATCGAACCGATAAATATGGCTTACACCCCGGGGGATGTTACCGGCGGGAGCGGCAGGAGGCCAGGGGACATCCGGGCCCTGGGAGACGAAGGGTGTCTGGTGCATGCCCACCACCGAATCCACGTTCACCTTGGTGCCTCCCCGGCGCAGCCAATCATACATTGCCAATTTACAGCCGGAAGAGGCAAGTTGCTGGGGATCAGAAGACAGGGGCCAGGGTCCTGAAGCAATCTGGCTGGTGGCATTAATCGGGTAGTCACCGGGCTCCGCCGCATAAAAATCCGAAGTATCTCCAGCCTGGCTTAGAAATGTCGCATAGAGATCCATCGGTTTGGCCACACTTTGATCCCCGTCCGGAGCACCGTCTGGAAAACTTATTGTGAGAGCCCCGGGAGCCGGTCTTGGATCGTAAACAGTGGCGGGCATCGCGCATGCCACCGAACGCATGGAGCTTGATCCCAGATCAGTGTTCATATTTTGAACCGCTTCCGCTTTCACGACGGTGGGGTACTGATAGGGCAAGCCCGATATGGTCTCTTGCCATTTGACAGGATCGACAAGTTGGATGGAGTCGCCGATACAGGCGAAAACAAAGTCAACAGAATTAATAGGTACGTTTACGTTGGCGCGATACTTTCCGGAGATCGTGTTTGTGTTGTTCAAAGTGGAATCAGAACCGGCAGGGCTGGGTACCGGAATATTGGTAACGGAACCTTCAATCACCCCAAGATTCAGATTCAAGGAGTTGTTCTGATATGAAGAGCTACCGCTCATGCGAATCTGATTCTGCTTGTAAGCAGTTTCCGCCGAAGAATAAGGAGCAACTGTCTGACCATTTTTGTCCAGAGCCGTGCCACCTGGTTTGATGGCGTCTTTCATAACATCCACAAGCTGTTGAGCCGCCACCTTTGTGGCGACTAGATCCATAACCGCCAGTTCACGCCACTCGGCAATGTCCAGACCGGGCTGGCTGGCGATCAGATAGTCGAGCCTGGCGGTTCCAATTAACGTGTTGATGCTCTTTACCGGAGTATAGTAATCATCCGGAGCGTTGGTGGCACTGCCATCCGGAGCGGAGTCCGAGAGCCCTACAAATCCGAACTGAGGTGTG
>JAUIJG010000429.1 GCA_030431355.1 bacterium | reverse complement strand
GAAAAAAGGACGTAGCGGTCATTGTCTGCAAGTTATTACGGCTGCCTCCGATCGGGAGCGATTCGAGCGCATCATTTTTGAAGAGACTTCGACGCTGGGTGTACGAGTCTCTTATGTAGAGCGCCTCGCTCTCAACCGCACGGTAGAGTCGATTGCTATGCCGGAAAGTGGTCGAGTCAATATAAAAGTGGCTTTCGATGAGAAAGGCGCCCTGGTGAATCTCAGTCCTGAGTTTAGAGATTGCGCCGCCTATGCCAAAAAGCATAGCTTACCCTTGAAGCAAGTCTTCGAGATGGCCCTGGCAAGCTATAGAAGTAGCAAAGGCTCTTAAGAAAAGGTTCCTGGAAGATGAGAATTACACCGGCTTCGAAACTTGCTATTGTCGTCTTCTTCTCTTTGGCTCTGGCTGGAGGTATCGCAACCCAGCCGAATTCCGCCCAGATTAGCGGTGCCCAGATAGACAAACTGGTGGCGTCCGCTTCGGGGGTCAGTGACTATGCCAGATTAAGCAGCCGCCGCTTGAATGAGCAGGTACTCGTCGAAGTCAGAGGCTATGATTTGAACAATCCGGTGCTTTTGAAGAGTCGAGCATTCGCCATCGGTCGGGCTGTTATGCATGCCGACCCCGGTTATGTAAGAGGTGTCGTCACTAGATTTACAGACATGGGCGGTTCTTCGGTTGATCTAATGGTTACAGGCAAAGATCTGGTGTCGGTGGAAGCCGGCATAGATGGTCGGGAAAAGGTGATCTCTGCTATTCCGATGGTCTCTTTGCCTGCCGGCTCATCTACAAGGGCAAGGTTTTCCGGCTATTCTGACCAGGGCGGGATTCTATTGAAGGACAACGAGCTTTACGCCGCCTGGACCTTCTTTCAGTGGGCTGAGAACCAGGATAGAGAGTACGCCCGACGGGATAGTGCTTTTTTAAGAAGGCTGTTTGGCCTCGGCCGCGCTTTTGATCTCCGCGGTGACTTCAATCAAGCCGACGATGTCTACAATCATCTCCTGGATTTGCTGGGTTCCGGTCCGGCAACCGAAGGTTCTGCCAACCATGTGCAGCCGGATTCAATCAGGCAGATTGCTTCTTATTTTGTCGGACAAAGTCAATTTGATAAGGCCTTAAAAGCTGCTTTATTGCTTAGCGCCTATCAAAATTCGCAGCCATTCAATAAAAGAAAGAATTTCGTTAGCGATGTCAGATTGCTCGCGCTTTGCTATCGCAAACAGGGAAAAGTTGTTGATGCTCGGCGAGAATTGGAGGGAGCTTTACTAATCTCTCGAAACAAAAGAGGCGAGAGCAATCCGGATGTGGCTCTCATACTTGAAGATCTTGGCGATTGCTACAAAACCGAGGGTAAGAAAAGTGAGGCCCTCGAGTTCTATGGCCAGGCTAAACGAAAGTACGACACATCGATGGCTGCCAGGCAGAGTAGTCAGCGTCTGGACTTTGAAATTTATCAAAGCGCTATGCGAAGACTTTCTGACAAGATAAAGAAGTTGAAGGCTATTTAGTATCTGGGATTTTGGGAATGAGATTACTCATTCTCAGTTGCGATAGGCTGCTTCGTAGAGATCTTCCAGATAAGGCTCCAGCAAGGTTCTGTAGCGATCTTCTTTTCTGGTGAATTCGATTAGTTTCCTGGCTGTCTCCGCCCGGTCCTCTTGTGCCTGGTCTTCACCGCTTGCTCTGGTGACAAGGATTTTGAACTCCGGATCGCATGCTATGAGAGAAGCGCTGGAGAACGCAGGCAAAAGCTTTGGATTTGCTAACTCTCTGGTTAAACAATAGTTCAAGCGATTTTGGTCACCGGAAACGGTGGAGGCTTTCGGTTCCGAGCTATCCTCTATGGATACCTCCGGCAGTCTCATGGACGGATGAGCCGGGCTATATTTGTCAGTGTTTAGAAAGCTGTAGTCGCTAACGGTCAGTCCATTTCTAATTGAATCGAAAGATAGCGGCGTTAGTCCTCTTTCCGGGGCAGATGAACTGTCCCCCACATGGCATTTGTCTGTCATGGTTAAGCTCCAGTGTGCAAGTAGTTCAGAGTTTCCTGTCTGATCGGCAGATAACTGCATCTGGTTTTGTCGTGCTGGTTGTTTATAAACAGTTTTGATATTTTTTGGACAGCCCGGTGAAAAATCCCTTGAAATATAGAGACAGGAACCGATTTGGCTCCTGTCTCAGATTCTTCTCCCGGAGCAATTCCTTGCTAGACCGGGGTTTTTGGGGCTCTTTAGACCGAGACCAGATCTTCGCTATCTTCTTTTTCGAAGATAAGACCTTCATCGTCGGCATCCACCAGAACCGTATCACCGTCCTGGAACTCACCTTCCAACATATATTTGGAAAGTGGGTTCTCTATCTCTTTTTGAATCAGGCGCTTCAGAGGTCTGGCTCCGTAAACCGGGTCGTATCCGGTGGTAGCCAGCCATTCTTTGGCAGAATCGGTAGCCACCAGCTCCATCTTTTTGTCGACCAGGCGACGGTTCAGGTACATGAGCTGTATGTCCACGATGCTCTTCAGTTGTTCGGCTGTCAGGGCATGGAAGACTACGGTCTCATCGATTCGGTTGAGAAACTCCGGACGGAACTGTTGGCGCAGGGCATCCAGCACCTGCTCCCTCATCGCCTCATAGCCTTCATCACCATCAACAGCGGATTTGAGCTGATATTCGAGAATGTGCGAGCTGCCCACGTTAGAGGTCATTATTATCACCGTGTTTTTGAAGTCCACACGCCGGCCTTTTGAGTCGGTGAGGTGTCCTTCGTCCAGGACCTGGAGGAGGGTGTTGAAAACATCGGTGTGTGCTTTCTCAATCTCATCGAAGAGTACACATGAATAGGCTCTTCTTCTCACCGCCTCGGTGAGCTGTCCCCCTTCGTCAAAGCCGATGTAGCCGGGAGGCGCACCTATAAGTCTTGCCACCGTATGCCTCTCTTGATACTCGGACATATCGATGCGAACTATGGCGCTCTCATCATCGAAGAGAAACTCAGCCAGGGCTTTAGCCAGTTCGGTTTTTCCGACACCGGTCGGTCCAAGGAAGAGGAAACTTCCGATGGGGCGATTAGGATCTTGCAGTCCGGCGCGGGCACGGCGAACCGCATTTGAAACCACTTCTATGGCTTCTTCCTGACCGATAACGCGCTGATGTAGATGCTCTTCAAGTTTGAGCAGTTTTTGAACCTCTCCTTCCAGAAGTTTAGTTACTGGAATTCCGGTCCATTTGCCGACTATCTCGGCGATGTCTTCTTCATCAATCTCTTCTTTTAAGAGTCGGGCAGCGCCTTTCTTGCCACGGTGGGAATCTTCTTCCTCCTTGAGCTGTTTTTCCAGCTCTCGCAGGCGACCGAATTTCAGTTCGGCTGCCGTTTGCAAGTCGGTGGCTCTTTCGGCTTGTTCGATTTTTATTTTGGTCTCTTCTATCTCAGATTTTATCTTCTGGATGTTATTCACACCGGCTTTTTCTTTCTGCCATTGAGCCCTCAAGGCGTCAGCTTCTTCTTTTATGTCAGCCAGGTCTCGCTCAATTTTTTCCAGGCGTTCTTTTGAAGCTTCGTCGGTCTCTTTCTTCAATGCTTCTCTTTCGATTTCCAGTTGAATCTTGCGACGCTCCAGTTCATCGAGTTCGGTTGGCATTGAGTCGATTTCGATTCTCATACGGGCTGCGGCTTCGTCTATCAGATCGATAGCCTTGTCCGGAAGGAATCTATCCGATATGTAGCGGTGGGCGAGCACCGCGGCGCTGACCAGGGCTGAGTCTTTGATACGAACACCATGATGCACCTCGTATCTCTCCTTTAGGCCCCGGAGAATAGAGACACTCTCTTCCACACTTGGTTCGTCCACCATCACCATCTGGAAACGCCGCTCCAGGGCAGGATCTTTTTCCAGGTGTTTACGATATTCATCGATTGTGGTGGCACCGATACAGTGCAGTTCACCTCTGGCCAGAGGTGGCTTCAAGAGGTTGCCAGCATCCATGGCACTCTCACCGGTGGCACCGGCACCAACCACGGTATGCAGCTCATCTATAAATAGGATGATGTTGCCCTGGGAATCCACCACCTCTTTAAGCACCGCTTTCAGGCGCTCCTCAAACTCTCCGCGATATTTTGCACCGGCGATGAGGGAGCCCATGTCGAGGGCGATGAGTTTCTTGTCTTTCAGCCCTTCAGGAACATCGCCTTTTGTAATTCTCAGGGCCAGACCTTCCACAATTGCTGTTTTTCCGACACCGCTTTCGCCTACCAGAATCGCATTGTTTTTCTTTTTTCTGGATAGTGTTTGGATTAATTGTTCAATTTGATTTTCTCTACCGTGAGCTTTACTACCAGAACGAATATATACCATCGGCAAGTTAAGCTTGTCTGCAATCCAAGCTGCATGAGGAATTCCTGCCGTAGCCGTA
>JAUIJG010000428.1 GCA_030431355.1 bacterium | reverse complement strand
GTGGTGAGGGCACCAATACCAGAGCAGTAGCCGGATGTGGTGCTTCGATGACGGCGGTGGACCCATCCAGCCGATTCATAGAGCACGCGAGAAGCTTTGAGGATCCGACCAAGTCTGATAGTTCTAGCAATACAATAGATTATCAGGTCCAGTCCGCCACCAATCTCACTTTTGCCGATGACAGTTTTGACTTTGCCATGAGCACCATGGTTCTCATGGATATCCCCGAGCTGGACAAGGTTTTGAAAGAGGTTTACCGGGTGGTCAAGCCTGGTGGATTTTTCCAGTTCTCCATCGTTCATCCCTGTTTCAGCACTCCCGAATTAGGTTGGCTTGAGGAGGAGCAGGAGGACGGCAGTATCCGGCGACGTTTGATGGTGAGCAAATATTTTGATGAAGGCGCCTATCTGGAAGAGTGGACCTTCAGTGCTTTGCCGGACGATCTCAGCGCCAGGCATCCGGAATTTAAAGTGGCTCACTATCATCGGACCCTTAGTACCTGGTTGAACAGCCTGGTCAAGGCGGGGTTTCTTCTGGAGGAGAGCCATGAGCCCAGACCCGAGCCGGAGGTCATAGAAAAATTTCCAGAGCTGGCAAGACCGGCAACGGTGGCCTGGTTCCTTCATCTGCGGGTCAGGGTTCCGTCCTCGGCATAAACAAAGCTCTCATTTGATGAGCTGAGACAAACACTGAGCTAAAAATAGAGTCGATTCATTTCCTAGAATCTATGAAAAGGCTCTATTTTTATGTTTAGAAATTCCGGCTCGGAGCAATGATTAATATAGGGAGCTAATTGGAATCCGAACAATCGTTTTAGTAGCTTCCGAGCATGGACGTCCACCGAGTGGCTAGATATACACAGGTTTTGATTGGGGACCTTCTCGTTAATTCGGGGCTGATCACCGCAGGCCAGATGGCTGATGCTGTACCTATTTCTCTCACAACCAGTCTTCCTGTCGGGCGCATACTTGTAAGTTCGGGCTTTCTCTCCGAAAAGAATTTCAAGGCTGCTGTTTCAGCCCAGTCTCTCATTCGCGAGAATCTTCTTCATATGGACCTGGCCATAGATGCCTTGAAGCTGGTAGGGCAGCATAATGTCAGCCTTGATGAAGCGCTAAGCAAGCTGGGCTGGCGTTCTGAATATTACGAGACCACTAATAAGCTGGGTGATTTGCTCATTGAAGCCGGATTTTTGAACCAGGAGGATCTGAAAGCCGCCCTGGAAGATTGCTATACCTCCGGCATGCCCCTGGGGCGCATTCTTGTGCTCAGGGGGACTGTAAATGAAATGCATACTTATGCCGCCCTTACTGCCCAGGTGCTCATCAGGGAAGGAAAAATAACCAGGACCCAGGCGGTGGAAGGTTTGAGGATGGTTGCCCTGCGCAACCTCACCCTGGAAGAGACTTTGAAGATGGATGGCGCCGAGGTGCATATTCGCACCCAGACAATTCGCCTGGGTGAGCTATTGATGCTTGCCGGAATGGTCTCTGAAATAGACCTGCTTTCGGCTGTGGAGCGAGGGATGCTGGATGAAGAGCCCATCGGTCAGATTCTTGTCCGGGTGGGCTTGATCACAGAAGGTGCCCTGGAACAGGCTCTGATCCTCCAGCAGATGGTGGCTGCCAGGCAACTCAACCCTTTGAAAGCCGGTCTGGCTTTGAAGAAAATAAGAAGGAGCGGTCTATCTCTGGAGAAGGCCATCGGCGAGGTCCGGGCTGGCGGAGAGGATGCGGTGGAATCGCTGGAACTGCCGGAGTTGCTCAAATCCCTGGGGCTTATAGCCAACTCGGACCTTTTGAAGGCCATTGATGAAGCCTCGGCAAAAGGGACTAACTTTGAGGCTGTGGTTTATAAGATGCGTCTGGTTGACCGTTTCACCCTGGCCACAGCCGTGCGCTGTCTGGAGATGCACAAGCGAGGCGAGCTTAGCGTGGAGCAGGTTCTCTTTGCCATGCAGACGTTTATAGGCTCCCGCAAAGATTTAAACGAGATCCTCAATCATATGGGTTGGACGACCCAGAGGGCTTAGAACCTTTCAGGCTGGTCAATTTAAGCTTGGGAAATAGTGAAAGTGTTGCCGCCTCTATCTATAGAGGCATTTAACGCTTTTTCAGTCTCTTCCAGAAGGGTGTCGAGGTCGTTGGCGTTCCTGGGGAAGGAAGCGATACCTATACTGACAGTCACATGCCAGTTTTGACCGATATCGGAGACTCTCTGCAGAGGAATCTTTGATCGCAGTCTTTCTGCCAGGACAGCCACTCCATCAGCATCGGTCTCAGGGCAGACAACGATAAGCTGTTCGGCGCTGAATCTAGCCGGGATATCAACGTCCCGGACCTCTTTCATCAGAAAGTCGGCAACCCCTCTGAGAATGGAGTCGGAGACTTCCACGCCGGAGCTTTGCTGAATTCCGTAGAGTCCGTCGATGAGAAGCATCAATGTAGTGCAATTGTGCTTGTATCGTTTTGAACGTTTGAATTCGTCCGTGAGGATGCGTTTGATGGTGTTGTGATTGTACAGATCGGTGGTCCGGTCCAAAAGCGTGATGCGTTCCATCTCTTTTGGATCCGCATCCTCGAGGGTGCTTTTGACGTTATCTAAATAACCTCCCTGTTCTAGTTCCCTTATTCTCGACTGGCTGTCTGATTTAATACTCTGGGGAATATGTCCTGTCTTGCGCAGCTGATTGAGTTTCTGTCTGAATAGACCTTCTCTTGCGAATAAGGGCTCTTGGTCTTGAACCATCTTTCTCTCCAAATGTTGGAATGTTTGCCAATTTTATAAATAGAAACATGATTATACCTTTATAGATGTAAAGTGTATATCCGTAGGCCTTATAAATTCCCGGGAAGCGTTACATGAGCGCTTTGTCCAGGAATGTTTTTTCAGTGCCTAGATACTGGCTATTAATCAGGGATTTGAGATGGTTGTTGATGTAACGATGATGACAAGAGAAAATTGATTTCAGCTTTTCAATCCGTAGCGGATTTCCTGTTTATTTCAAGGAGGAGGTAAACGGAATTGAGCGCTTCTTAACTCTGATGACAACTGAACAAAAAACTCTTAATCAAGTGCCAGCAATCAATGATATAAACAGATATGTTCTGTCGCACTTTCTCATCCTGGAATTATGCGTCTAAGATATTCATGGTGCGTTTTATTTGATAAACTTATTTCAATCACAACGCTTGTGTTTTAGTAGTCGTTGACAAGTATCCTAGTCAAGTCTTAATCTGGCACCATCGGCTGCTAACTGCCTTTAAACGATCTTTGAGGGCTTTCTGGAGGTAGATACCTTTAATGTCTTCAAAGCCAACTCTGAGAATTTCAGGAATTTTAGTGGCACTATTAGTACTGGTCTCAATGGGAATTTCTCCAATTGAGTCCCGGGCTCCGCGTGTGCACAAGTCTGTCAGTGAGAGACTTGATAGCGGTGAAGTCGTGGTCGGATTGAAAAATCTAGGCGAAAAGAGATATGTCACCGGAAAGGTTCTCATTCCTTATTCCATTGATAAAGTCTGGCCGATAATGGTGAATCCCTACGAGTTCGAAAACAACATCTCTCCGGGAATGCAAAATCTGGAAGTATTGACTGATACCAACAAATTCACGGTCATGAAGGTAACTATCAAAAATAACTTTCCAATACCCTTGCCGCCTATCTCCTATACGGTTAAGTCAAAGTATTTGCACAAAGAGAACGGCTCATTTATCGAGTTCAATAGAATGGGCGGTACTTTCAAAGATTTCCACGGATTCTGGCAAGCAAAGTCTGTTCAAGGTGGAAAGAAAACAGAGGTTCTCTATAGCATGTATCTGGATACTGGATTTTATGTGCCCCAGTGGATCATCAGAAAAGGCGTCAGCGCAGAACTTCCTAAGACTCTTAATTCCTTGCGCAAACGTGTCGATTCTATTTGCAATCTCTCCGCTTCCCCAGTGAAGAAGTCAATCAACGCGGCACTACCCTCAAAGCTCTCGGCCAGCTCTCAGCTGTATGCCAGTCAGCATCTATAATTAGCGGAAATTTCGCCAACCTTAACTACGCATCAGTCAGATCCGGTATCATAGGTCTTTCGACTGGCATCCATTTTTAGTGAAGGCTTGGACGGGGATTTTTCTGTGATTTCTAAATTCGATTCTGTACTTTTTACGGTTTTTCTTGCGGCTCTTGTGAGTTTCGGCTCCGGTGTGTGCTTCGACAAAGCCCATGCCATCGCGCACAAAATGGTGGCAGAAGGCGGACCTTATGTCTGCGTTGACTCTAAGAAGCTGATGAAAAAGACAGCTACATTGAACTTTTCCGATACGGAGAAAGCCCAGCCGTTGTTTCTTACTTTCTACAACGGTTATGGTGGCAGATACGGTTACAACTGGGTGAGAGTCTTTCTTGAGTCCGGTAGTGAAAGTGGTGAGAGC
>JAUIJG010000427.1 GCA_030431355.1 bacterium | reverse complement strand
GTAGTGCTCCCACACCTCCTGCGAGTGAAGCAGCCGGTGGTAGAACTTCCTGGCGCCGTCCTCGTAGTACTCCACGGTGACAGTGCTGCGGTCGGGCTGATCGGCAACGGTTTTCTTCAGGTTGCCGTTGGCGTACCAGTGGTCGAGCTTAACCAGATTCGCGTTCTTGTCATAAACTTCTTCGGCAGACAGTTGCGAGCCACCCTCGAAGAACACTCTCACCAGGTAAGAGCCATCGGGCTGGCGACGCCCTTCCCGTTGAATTTCTCCGTTCTCGCGGAAGAAGCGCTCGAACAACAGGGAAGAACCGTCCACGTCGTACTCTGCCTCCATTTTCTTCGGAGAGTTGTCCGGGTCGGTGGAAGCATAGTGGGTGCCGAAGGTAGAGACTGTGCCGTCCGGACGGTAGTTGATATACCCCCGGGAGCCGTCTCGAAAATGAACATCAGCGCTCAGCTTGGTGAAACCATCATCGGCATACTTGAAAAACCGAATCACTTCACCGGAGCTTTCAGGCTGAAGAGAAGTTCGTTCCCGATTCCATTCGGGAAACTGATCTCCTGTGACGTCGGCGGTCTTACTCTCGCGACCTACCATGGTGACTACCACGGCAGAGGCGAATGCCACCAACACAAGGAGGAACAGAGTATTTCGTACTTTGTTCATCTTGACCTCACTTTCGTGAAATTGAGATTTGAGCAGGGCACCTCCTGTGCCCAAACTCGAGAACAGGACCAACACACTGAAGGTCCCGCCATTACAAGAGATTTCCGCTACAGGACATGCCGAAACAACAGCTTTAAGGCTGAGAGGAATGTTCTGAATTCAAAAATAGGTGGATGCTTTTGGCGGATCTCTCTATAAGCGAAATTTGTGTATACAGGTAATTTGTGGATATCAAAAACAGATCCAGTTATCAAGAAGTCCTTGGTGACAAAAACTAAACAATAGTGCTTATATGATCTGAAAAGGGCTGCGCTACAAGGAGCCAGGATGATCAAGAATTCTCTGAGCGCAGGTTAGCGCCAGTATTTAGCGCAAGCTTCACATTCCGCTTAAAAGTGCTTCGTACTCCTTCGCATACCTAGCGCTAACCTCTCATAGACATCTCAATCTTTAGTCCATGCGTTCCGATAATTAACCCGAGCTAACGAACATTTGCTGCCGAAGCCATGCCAGGGTCTTATTCAATTACCGCATTCTGAGGAATTTTCCGGAGCCGTTTCCAGGCAAATATGAAAACTTTTCGCCGGTTGATGTATAACTAAACATGCGGAGAGAGAAGATAGAGATCTTTAGTAGATAACTCCGAATCTTAGTAAGGCATCTTATCTAGAACAGTCATGGAAAAACTAATAGAATTTCTGATTCTTATTTTGACCGTCGCTTTCTCCAGCTACGTTCTAGCAAAGTCTTGCAACAGCTTCGAAGGAGCAGCAGACTGGCTGGGACGCAAACTTCCTCCCGGTGTCAAAGGAGCAACAATCAATGCGGTTGGCTCTTCTCTTCCCGAACTATTCACCACCATCGCGCTGCTCTTCTTTATCGGCGGTAATGAAGTCTTCGGAGCAGGAATCGCTGTAACAGCCGGATCAGCAGTATTCAACAGCGATATCATTCCATGCCTTTGTATCATCGTGGTAACTGCTCCTGCACTGGCCAGACTCCTTGTAAGAGTTGGAACTCTAGGTTTTCTGAGACTGAACAGAGATTGGCATACCACCGATTCCTTCGAAATAGACAAACCCGCTCTCATCAGAGACGGTATTGCCGTTCTCATCGCAGAAGCAGTGCTGATTATCTTGCTGGGTAAATCCACCCTTACCTGGACAGACGGAGCCATCCTGATGGCGATCTACCTACCTTATGTGGCCCTTATGGCTTGGCAATCGAGCAAGTATCCTGTTGTTCAGGATTCAGAAGTGAGCCATCACATGGCCCATGTGGAGAAACTACCATTTAAAAAAGCCATTTTAGACTTTGATTTTAATAGTTTGTATTTCGGCGGTGCTCACTATGAATCAGGCAAAGCCCATCGTCCCTGGATAGTTTTATTGAGCGCTGTGGCTGTAATCTCCGGAGCATGTTACGTGTTAGGAGAGACAATAGTTAAAAGCGCGGAGCTACTGGGTGTCCATGCAATCGTCACAGCCTTGTTTTTGGGAGCGGCGGCAAGCTCGGTACCAGATACGATACTATCAGTCAAAGATTCGATGAAAGGCAATCACAACGATGCCATCTCCAACGCTGTGGGGAGCAACACTTTCGATATATGCGTGGCCCTCGGTTTTCCGCTTTTCCTATACGGCATTACCGAAGGCACGATTCCGATGCCTGAACATGATTCGGTACTCGGTCTTCGTATAGCCCTGGTGGTTGTGACCGCAGTCATTTTAGGGACATTTCTAGTTCCCAAAAAAGTCAAATTCTGGCAAGCGGTAGTGCTTGCCATTCTCTACATCGCCTGGACAGTTTATATTCTCTCCACGGAACTCTAGCCACCCAGATGGTCAATTGTGCCTACTGCGGGAAAGAGACCAACTCGGCAGAAGAACAGTTCATCTGCTCAAGCTGCTCTTCCGAGAGTAAGCCGGAGAATGCCAGAGGGATTGATCACAACCAGGTTGCGAAAACGGACAAGAAGCTTACCGAAAGAAAACCCCTGTCGCTTCCGACCAGATCTGAAGAGAAACTGGAAGATGATCAAGAAGCCAATCTGCACAATTGGCGAAGCCAGGAGCTGCATCCCGACTTCAATGCTCTGAAGATGGCTAAAACCGGACTGCTATTGAGCCTTATTCTCGGTTTTGTGTGCATGATACCACTGTTCGGCGATCAGACAGGCGGTCAGGCTTATATAGGCGCCACATTGTTTCTGACAACAATCTATCTGATACTGCAACACAAATTGAACGCCGCAACCAACTGGTGCAGGCAAGCATCACGGGTCTATGAATCGGACAATTGGTCGGACCTCTATGTCTATTTCAAAACAGATCCGAAGAATAATAACCGACTCCAGGTCAGGGTTTACGACGAAGACAGGATGTTTCCTGACTTCTCCGCCCAGAGTTCATACAGGATAAAATTCGGCAAGCCTGAATCATTCGGATATAAGCCTTCCAGGGAGGAAGAGTTGATTCCGGTCAGGGCAAGAATTTTTCAAAACTCCGGCTTTGCGGTAGTGATTTTCGAATCCGGCGACAGAAGACTATGGTGCTCAATTTAGCCATCACTTTTAGTATCACATTTCCAAAAATCAAAATATTCGACTAAAAAACACAAAAACCAACTCCAGGGAAAAGACCTTGTTTGAGCTTCAATATTCATACCTTGACATCTTCCTGGCCTAGCTAGACCAGCTCCTAAGTTAATGGTCAAAGATACAAGCCAAGATATGAGTGCCTGGATATTCATGAGCTTTTCTAAGATTTATTTTTAAAATTCAGGTAGAAAATCAGTGTTCTTAACTAATAAGAAATATGCATCCTCGTATCCCTGAATATTTAGAGTTTCGACCCAGAAGAAGTCTAGCCACAGCAACCACAATCAAATGCTCAAGCCCTGACGCCGGTGTTATTGACACATGGTCTGGGCTCGGTCGAATCTTCATGTTCAGGTTTTTGAGTTGGTCTCGGAGAATTCAAACTGGCTCCGAGTTATGTCCCATCTCAGCAAATTGGGACTTCTAAAAAACAGAGAAAACGAAGGACGGTAGCTTTTATGAACTACTGGATTATGATCAGCTTCGGATTCTTTCTCATGATTTTCGTAGGAGTCGGACTGCTTTCGACTCTGCGGCACAAAACAACCACCGAGGACTACTTGCTGGCGGGCAGAAATGTCTCACCTTGGTTGGTGGCACTATCAGCCATCGCCACATGGAACAGCGGGTTCATGTTCATCGGCATGATCGGTCTGACCTACACCCTCGGACTATCGGCAATGTGGTTGGCAGTCGGCTGGCTGGTGGGCGACTCACTGATGTCCACCTTTGTCCATGCCCGGCTGAGAAACACAAGTGAGAAACAGAAAACCCTGACCTATGCGGGCGTACTGAGCACCTGGCACGGCACCGACTATCGCAGAGTGCGAATGGTCGGCGGCATTGTCACCCTCCTCTTCCTGGGAGCCTACGCGGCCGCCCAGCTCAACGCCGGCAGCAAAGCACTCTACGTCCTCTTCGGCTGGGATTACAGCCTGGGAGCGATCATCGGCTGTGTGATGGTGGTGGCTTACTGTTTTGCCGGTGGCATTCGTGCCTCCATCTGGACAGATGCGGCTCAATCCATCGTCATGATTGTGGCCATGGCGCTTCTGGCAGTGACCTCCGTCGCTTCTTTCGGCGGGGTCGGTGGCTTCGGCGAAGCGCTCTATGCCGTCAGCCCGACCTACATGAACATCTTCCCTCCAGACATGGCATGGGG
>JAUIJG010000426.1 GCA_030431355.1 bacterium | reverse complement strand
CACGACACAAGTCCCCGACGCCTCCAAAATAACACCACCTGTAACACCAAGAGGCACCAGGGCCGGTCACGACATCTCAATCGCCATAGCCCTGGATGCTTCCATGCCGATGGCTAATATCAAATCTGCTCTGCACGACATAAAAGTCGTCAGAGACGGCGCCGAGCGAGCACAGATAAGCCTGGCGAACAAGAGCACTATTCCTAATAAGGATTTTGTTCTCTCCTGGGAGGTTGCCGGCGATTCAATCAAGAGTGGTGCCCTGAGTTACAGGGATCCGGCAAAAGACAAATCCGGCTACTTCACAATGATGCTGGTTCCTCCAAAGAAAGTAGCTCCCGCTAAAATAGCTCCCAAAGAGATGGTCTTCTTAATCGACTGCTCCGGCTCCCAGAACGGCAAACCGCTGGCGAAAGCGAAGGAGACCCTTAACTACGTCATAGACCACATGAATCCAAAAGACACATTTCAAATCATCTCTTTCAACAATAGATCCACCGCACTATTTGATAAGCCCCAACTATCAAGTCCGGAGATGCGGAAGAGAGCGAAACTGTACATACAAAAACTACAAGCCCGTGGTGGCACCTGGATGGCACCGGCAGTGGAGAGAGTTCTCGCGCTCAAGGCGCCGGAGAACCGGCTCAGAATTGTGACGTTTATGACCGACGGATACGTGGGAAATGATATGGAGATCCTGGGTCTGATTAAAAAGACCCGGGGCAAATCGCGCTGGTTCCCCTTCGGCACCGGCAATAGTGTCAATAGATTTCTTATTGACGGTATCGCTCGCGAAGGCGGCGGCGAAGCCGAATATGTATTGCTAAACTCCAGCGCCAATGCCGTCGGCAAGAAGTTCTACGACAGAATCTCAACACCTCTATTGACCGACATAAAAGTGGAAATCGATGGAGTTCAGGTAAAAGATGTCTATCCCAAAAACCTGGCCGATCTCTGGGCAAGAAAACCCCTGTATATAAAAGGCCGCTACCTCACCCCGGGAGCAGGTACGGTAACGCTAAGCGGATTTAACGGCGGGAAGCCGTATAAACAGACCTTGAAAGTAAACTTCCCCGCCCGGGACACAAAAAACGAAGGGATAGCATCGGTATGGGCCCGAGCGAAAGTGGATCGGCTCATGGGAGAGAACTGGATAGCGGCCCAACAGGGAAAACTGGATAAAGAGCTGAAAGACGAGATAGTGGAGGTTGCGATAAAACACCATATCATGACGAACTATACAGCCTTTGTAGCAGTGGACAATCAAAGTGCCACCGGTGGCGGCACCGCGAAAACGGTAACCGTCCCCCTGGAGATGCCCGACGGAGTCTCAAGACAGAACGTCTTTGGCGGACAACCTCAGGTCTCGATGAAGAGAGCTTCCTACATGGCTCCCGGCGGATTTGCTTCCCGCGGGCGTGCCCTCAACACCCGGGGACTTGCTTACGCCAAATCTGCCGCTGCACCCGCTCCCCTATATAGAAAGCGAAAACAGCTACAGATAGTCGATCAATCTCCAAAACTGGAGGAGAGCAAAGAAGATCGAATACAAATATCGCCCAAGCTGGCACCGGCTCTTAGAAGCATTGCCAACGGAAAAACCAGCGACTACAGAGGAGTTATGAAAAATGGAAGAATCAAGGTCCAATTGTCACTGACCTCCATCAGCGAAAAAATCAAGCACCTCCTCAGAAGTGCCGGTCTCATGGAGATAAGACAGTTGGGAAGCCCGGGCTCCGGAAAAAGTGTGAGAGTTGAAGGCTACATTCAAGCAACCATGCTTAAAAGACCGACGAAATTGAGCTTCGTCAAATACATTGAGCCGGCACTGAAGTAAAAGAAAGAGCACATCTTTCTCGGGCAAGAGAAGAGAAGCAGCAACAAAAGTCGATGGACGATTCACGAATCTAAAATCGGAGTTGCTGCTTCTCTCTAGGAATTCATTTAGTCTTTTTGGCTTTGGAACCGCTCTTCTTCACCGGCTTAACGGCTCTCTTAGACGCCCGTCTACGTCTGGTGGATTTTTTACGGGTGCGCCTGGCCGGGGAACCGGAGCCGTATAACGGAGTTGGTGAGGATGTTGTATCGAAGGTCTCGATGCTACCATCGGCATTGCGCCTGACCACTACACCATCTCCATGCTTTCTGGTGTAAGGTTTGCCCGCGCCATGAACGCCATAGATTGGCTTCCCTGCCGCAGCGCCGGTTGTAGCTGCCGGAGCGGAAGAAGACGACGATGAAGAGTTGCCGGGCGCGGCCGGGTCGGCCACATCAAATGTATCTATTGAGCCATCGGCATTTTTTCTAACAACCACTCCTCCGTCATCGGAAACGGATGAGTCCTGGGCCATACAGTTGGATAGCGGAGCCCAGGCTATAAGGGCGCCGAAAAAAACGCCCGTAAATAGGAGACGCCTGGATACACAAGTGTTGAAACGCATAAAAAAACCAATCGGATTGAAAATAGTAATACGGAGAGATGCCGTTAAATTGACTCTCTCCATATAAACACTTTTCGACACCCTTGACAAGCGTCTGGTTTTGCAGGACTTTTCTCTATTTCAAAATTTTGTCCAGAAGCTTCATCACTCGATGATCTTCAGGATCCAGTTCGATTGCCTGGCTTAAAACTGCCCCGGCTTCCGCCGACTTGCCCTGACTATAAAGAGTTTTTCCGAGATGATAAAGCGCGTTTTCATAGTTGGGTTGAATCTCTACAGCCGCTTTGTACTGTTCGACAGCCTTTTCCAGCTGCTTATCGGCTACCAGAGCATTACCATAGACCACCCGGAATACAGCTCTTTTGCCGTCAATACCGACAGCTCTCTCTGCTTCTTTGACAGCCTCTTTTGTGCGACCTGTATCGAGAAGAACAACACTCAAATTAGAATGGCCCCAGGGGATAGTGTCATCAAGCTCCAGAGCTTTGCGCAGCTCTTTCTCCGCTTCTTCGAGTTGATCATTTTGACGGAGGGCCCAACCCAGGTCATTGTGAGCATTTGCGCTCTCTGGATTTTGTTCCACCTTCCGGCGACATGCCGCTATATTTGGTGCGCCTTGCAAAGCCTTTTTCCAGTTTTCTTTTCGTCCCTCGCCTTTACCACGATTGCCAAAGCGCTTCTCTTTCGCGAAAGCGAAATCAGACTCGCCGGTGAGGCCGGAGAAGCCGGCAACTAATGACAGGCTCAATCCAAGAGCTAAAGCAATCCGCGGTCCAATATTCATTGATCTCTATCCTCCATGGCCGCTTCCGGGCAGCATTTCTAGGAACGAGAGCAAATTATGCCAGGGATTGTGCGATTTGATCCTGTGCATACTTTCATTCTTAACCCAAAGCTTTACCAGAGGCGAGCCTAGCCCGGCGGTCCTGTAAAGGCCCATATACAAAGTGCCAGACCGACTCCCACGATGCAAAGCCCGAAGATAGTCGATTCCAGAACGTTTTTTGCGTCTTCAAAGGCATCACGACAGATGACGGATCCGCCAAAGACAAAGACGGAGCCGACAATAAACATGATGATGCTCTCTATGATCATGGCTTAAACCCACAAACCACAATATTAATTTGATTCGGGTGAGCTAGGAGGAAGGGAGTTAAATAAAAGAAACGCAATCACCAGAAAGAGTACGGCTATGCCAAGCAAAAACTTGTCGACCAGGTTCTTTTCATGCTGAATCTGACCCTGCTTCAAGGCGTCGCTGATGGAGATTATATCTTCTTCCTCCACCACAACAACTTCCTCAGCTCCTTTTGCTTCTTTAGCTACGTCCGTCGTTACTGCATCGGTCTTATCCGCAGTTTCCAATTTATCAGCCGGCTTATCGGCCGCCTCTTCAGCGACTTTGGAAGCGGAGGTTTCCTGAGCAAAGACTTGCGAACCAGGACAGAAGAAGAGAGAGAGAAGCACCACAAGGGACGCCACTAGCGGCGCGCTTTTAAAAAGAACTGGCATCCCTGGCTTCATCTGTTTTCTGTCTTCCTCATCAACAGTAATACTGAATATATCATCACCTTAGCACCTGCGCGGACCGGAGAACGATCTCAAAGGGCAAATAAGCCAGGATTCACCTAATTATCAGGCCTGCCCTTCAAAACTTATCGGCAATCGCCTCGCCCCCCAGGTTCCTTTCTCATTTTCAAATCTTCCGGGGATATCGACACCGCACTTCTGACACTTCCCGTCCCGGATTCTAAACTTACCCAGTTCGTACCAATCCCGCTCAACAAGCAGGGTCTGACAGCCGTGACAATAGGTACTCTGGCTCGCCGGGTCGTGGACATTACCCACATAGACATAGTTTATGCCAGCGTCTTTAGCTATCTTAGCCGCCGTATCCAGAATACCCTTTCCGGTGCCCGGTCTGTTCATCAGCTTAAAATCAGGATGGAAAGCCGTAAAATGAACTGGAACAGCGTCTCCCAGGTTATTCACAA
>JAUIJG010000425.1 GCA_030431355.1 bacterium | reverse complement strand
CCATACCTATGTACCTCAATATTCCAGCGACCGGATTCAATTCGGAACCTGAACTCAGAAAACTTCCAGCACTTTTGTGCTTAAGGGCGATGGGTAAAATCCCCGCATCCAAAGCTTCTAACAAGGGTAAGACCCCGGAACTGACCGGATTGTCCAGGTAGAGTTGAGCAGCCTGGCAAAGACTCCTGTACTGGTCGGCTTCTAACCGCGGTAAAAACACCAGATGTTTGGCAGCATCGATACCGGAGCTTTCAAAATTCCTTGCAAGGCGGCTCTTCAATCTTTCCCTGGTGAAAGACTCGTTGCCGAGAAAGACAAATTGACAGTCCGGCACAACCCTGGCTATCTCGACAAGAATTTGGTCAAATTGAGGCTGGTAAGTCTCGGCAGGCTGAACACAGAGTATCTTCTTAGTCGACTTCTCATCCAAACCGTGTTTCGAAAACCAGGCGCTGGAGAGTGGTGCTGAATTAGAATAGGTTGCAAGAGGCTCATGGTACAAGCCGATACCCGGAACGGGAATTACCTTTTCTAAAAATCTATCTGCATCTGACTCTGACTCAAAACCAAACTCCATTGCCTCCGGATTCAAGCGAGCATCTATCGTCTTCAGCCCTGAACTCAAAGGGAACCCCCAGGCAGAGAGCTGCAATGGTGCTAGCCTGAGTGAGGCAAGCTTATACTCGTCGGCAACAAATCCGATGGATGGATAAATCAGTATATGGAGTCTATCTTCATCCACCTTTCTGACCAGGGAATCAAAATCGGTGAATTCACCAAAATATGCGAATTGCCTTTTAATCCCCTCAAGACCATACTCTTCCATGGATGTTTCTATGATACTTCCGGGAGAATGAACTGAGCTTGCGCCCGGGTACATCAAAGAATATCCGTGGACCTCAAATTTATTGCTCTCACTCGATCTGTTCTGAAAAAACAGATCCAAAAATGACTTTGTAACGGTTGCATAAACACTGTGATCATAAAAGAAGCTTGATGCGATTCCGACACGGATCTTCTCTTCATCTCCTGGTATGGGAGGCAGATCGGTCCTGGCGTTGCCTAGAGCCGGATATCGGCTCGACATGACCCTTTCATAGATTGAGCCTAGCCTTATCTGGATCTCTTTCAGGTTCTTTCCATAGAACGCTAAACGGTACGGTGCACCAAAGCTGATGGCAGTATAAGCCTCTTCAGAATCTTGCAGTTCGGACGCTAACAAACCTTCTATCTCCGTTAAATCTCTGATGAAGGCATCATACTGCCCCTGGTGCTCATCTTCTGTGGCCGGAAATCGATTTATTCGCATTATCATTGAAGCGAACAAAGGGACAAAAGAACACTTGTTCGCGCCAGATTCTCTCCACTGTTCGATAATCTCTATAGCCTCATCTTGCTGGTCCTGTTCATACAAACATGATGCAAGGTCAACCATGGTTTCTGTGGAACCGGGATCTAGATCCAGGACTTTGCGAAAGTAGTCAATCGCTTCTTTTAGTAGGCCTTTTCTATGGAGGGCCACCCCAAGATTTTTAAGAGCATCGAAATTTAAAGGCTCTCTTTTTATCACGGTACGAAAGGAAAGAATGGCCGCATCTTGATCCCCGGATGCCGACTGAGCCACACCTAGATTGCATCTGGTGGATAGATCATCCGGCGACATCTGTACAGCCTTTGCCAGAATCTCCACTGCCAGTTCGAGATTTCCCTGACTGGTCAATGCCACGCCGTAGTTGTTATAAACAGAACTGTCGGCGTTTTCACATGTGACTGCCCGGGCAAAAGTTTCTACCGATTTCTCTATCAAACCGAGCTTAAAATAAGTGGTCCCAAGCTGGGTGATTGCTTCCACATGTTCGGATCTGAGCCCGACAGCCTTTTGAAAAGCTTCCAGGGCTTCTTCAAGACGTCCAAGTCGGCTAAGCTCCATGCCCATGTTGTAGTAACTATCTGGATAATTGCTATCCACCTTTATCGCTTGCTGAAAAGCTTTGATCGCGTTTTCTGACTCACCCAGAGCTGCTTCCACATTGCCAAGATTGTAAAGGGCAGGGAAGCATTTTTTATCGTAGAGCAGAATCTCCTGGTAGGCCTTCCGGGCCGAAACCATATCTCCCTTTGCCTTCAAAAAGTTTCCAAGATTATTGAGTACAGGGATCTTGACTTCGTCACTTACTGCCTGCTCAATTACAATGCGACAGTGTCCAATAGCTGAATCAAGGTCGCCAATTAAATATTTTGCCATCGACATGAGATGGTGGGCGTCGAGGTTGCCGGGATTCTTGGCCAATAAATCAGCAAGTATTTCGCTTGCATACTCCACGTTACCGCGCTCCAGTTGCTGCTGGGCGATAAGTAGTGGCTGATTCAATCCTGAAGAGGCAAAAGACATAGACTTCGCTCATTTTGACGACACCGGGGCATCATAAACCAGAAGCAAAGTTTTCGTATTAAGGGTAAGTCAGGGGAAATTTTATTAGAGCAAGTCGCCAGAACAGAACAGAACAGAACAGAACCTAATCGAGATTCAAAAATTACTATCTTCCATATTCTTACTTTCAGTTTTATCAATACTTCTCTTTTGTTCGACCGAACAACTTCGAGACATTCAAGTGGGAATGCCTAATTTTGGAAGCACCCAGAGCTGAAGAGCAAAGTAAACAGCTATGATTGTCAGAAAAAATGCGAAATCTTCCATGATTTTATACCGCTCCATGTCTTAGATCATACTCTGCCTTTTAGCATACCTTCCCAGTATAGAAGCGGGATCACGTGCTTCTTGAAGAGATACATGCTATAGCGCTCCTCACTTTGATCAAAAGGGAAAGTCTCCTGGGGCTTGAGGGCGTAGTCAAATTCCGCAAGAATCAAATTCTTGTACCCTGTGACCAGGGGACAGGAGGTATAGCCATCGTACCTTGCCTCAGGCTCCAAATTGGCCAGGCAAGAGAGAATATTGGCTACCACCACCGGTGCCTGCTTTCTTATCGCTGCCGCGGTTTTCGATGTGGGCAGATTTGCCGCGTCGCCCAGCGCAAAAACATTGTGGTAGCGATTGTGGCGTAAGCTGTGAATATCAACATCGACCCAGCCATTTTCGGCTGCGATTTTACTCTCTTTGATCACATCCGGAGGTGTCATCGGCGGGGTGACATGGAGTAGGTCATATTTGATTGTCTCCTCCTCACCGGTGTCCAGCTTTTCAAAAATCGCCTCCCTGTTCTCAGCCTTAATCTCCACCAGATTAAGTTTAAACTTTGCTTCTATCTGCTTTCGCTCCACCACCTTCTCCAGGGCGCGGGCGTACTTTTCCACACTGAAGATAGAAGCCTGGGCTGAAGCGAAAATCACCCTGGACTTCTCTCTGACACCATTAGTTGAGAAGTAATCTTCGGCCAAATAAGCAATTTTTTGGGGAGCACCACCACATTTTATCGGCGTGTTGGGATGGGTAAAGATGGCTGTACCACCCTCAAAGCTCTTGATGCAATCCCAGGTATAACCGACAAAGTCATAGCTGTAGTTACTACATACTCTATATTTACCTATTGCCTCCTCTAAACCTTTGATACCGCTCCAGTCCACTTTGAGACCCGGTGCCACCACAAGAGTCGTATACTTGAGCTTCTTACCGCTTTCTATGGTGACTTCATCGTTATCCGGATCAATAGCGACAACCGCCTCTTTTATCCATTTGACTCCGATTGGAATCACATCTTCTTCCCTACGTTCGCTTGCTTCTCTGTCAAACACACCAGCCCCGACCAGAGTCCAGAGCGGCTGGTAGAAGTGTTTTTCTGCTGGATCTATGACAACGATTTCGGTACCGGCCAGTGAACTTCTAAGTCTTGCCGCCACAGAAATCCCCGCGGTTCCACCACCCACAATAATTACTCTCTCCATAGATCTAGAAGTCATATGTCAATCTCCGCTACACTCTATATATCCTCTCCCTTTCTATCAAGCAAAGAGCTTGATGCGCATCAACATGTGGAGTTGCTTTAGTTTGGACTCAGGCAGAACTTCTTTGATGGTCTTGTACAACTCTTTATCTGAAAATTCAATGTGCTTGCGAACAGCCTTTAGCAATTTGCCCAGGTTCTCTCTCCAGTCTGGGCTGTCGATATGATCCATAACAAGATCATTGATCAGCCCAAGCAATTCTTCCCGGTCTCTTTCACAGGCAGTTATTACGTCTTCCAATTCAGGAATTTCGGTTAGCTGCTGAAGCAATAATGTCTCCTGCCTGTCAAAATGCCTGTTGATTCCGTCAAAAAGTTTGCTTGCTCTCACGAACACCCTTTCGTGGGACCAGGTCAGATAGTTCTTTTCCAATTCGACAAGGTTCTCTTCCATGACCTTGTGCTCTTCGTCAAAGTAGTCGAACAAGTTCATCTCTCTAACTCTCCTGTTTGCATTGCATACCGGCAACTGATTTGCATTGGCTCATTTGCGAAGTGTCCACTTCAAACTCTGCTTCCTGCCAG
>JAUIJG010000012.1 GCA_030431355.1 bacterium | reverse complement strand
TCGCCTATACCATTGCCGCTCCGGTGAAGTTGCCGGATGTCAACATCGATGAGAAGAAAGGTATCGCCGTATCCAAAGAGGTTGACCCGCTTCTTAATTCACCAGAGTTACTGGAGAAGGTCAAAGAGAAAGAGCCCTGGAAGCTTTACGAAGAGGGCAAGGCAAAAGAAGCGATGGAAGCTGCCTGGAAAGCTTCGAAAGACAATGCTAAGAGGCAGGATGTGGCCTGGAATATGGCCATCGGCAACACCCTTGTGAAATCCCAGGACAAGAAAGATCGCTGGAAAGGCTATGTCGTCCTTGAGAAGACGGTGATGAATCATCCCCGCGCTCAATATGTCCGCCTGAACCATGCTCGCAGGCTCTATGAAGGTGGTTTCATAGAAAAAGCCGAGAAAGAATACGAGAGTTTATTGAAGATCTCCAAACCTGATTGGATTGAGCCCAGATTGGAGCTGGCCAACATATATCTGGTGGATGACAAAACCGGGCGTTCAATAGAGGTCTTCAACCAGGTTCTGGAGCAGAAAAAGGAAGACCCGCGAATCATCAAGCGACTTGGTCTGGCCATGGCTGTTAATGGAAAGAAAGACAAAGGCTTCGAAACCTTCGTCAGAGGCTGTGCCCTGGAAACCGACAACCTTGATTATCCTTCCGATATCAAAGACCTGATTGAGAAGAATGCCGGACTGATTGAGTCGGCTATCTCCGATGTGAGACAGAAGGTCGACCATGATCCCGAAAATATTGATCTGAGAATCACCCTGGCTAAGTTGTTGACGGCGGTGAACCGATTGCCCGATGCGAAGAAAAACCTGAAAGAGGCACTCAAGAAGAGGGAGACGATTCCCGAGATTCATGAAGTTCTCTCCGAGGTTTTGTTCAGGCAAGGAAACAGGGAAGAAGCCCTGGCTGAATTCCTTTCTGCTGCCAGTTTGCTTCCCCTGAGCAAGCCAGGATCTCCTGAAGAGTTATATACTCCTACCATCGAAGACACGGCAGAAGAAGCCGAGTCTGTCGCGCCTCCGCCGGAGACCAAAAAAGAAGAGCCGGCAAAACAGGAAGAAGCCGCTAAATAGAATAAACTAATTACTTTGCGGTAGTGTATTTGGTGCTGTTAACTCGGCTTCAGAGTGATCAGGTTGTGGCTGCTTGACTGTTGCTGGTTTCCAGCTCAGCTAGCTTTTCATACAGCTCTCTTTCTTCTTTTGAGAGGCTTTCAGGAATAACCAGTTTGACTCTTATGAGGAGATCTCCGCGAACGGTGCTTTTCAGTTTGGGAAGACCTCGTCCCCGGAGTCGGAGCAATTTACCCCCCTGGGTGCCTGCCGGAATTCTTATCTTAACCGGACCGTCCAGGGTGGGGACTTTAGTTTGTCCACCCAGCACGGCTTTGGCTGGAGTAATCTCAGCCTCACAAAAGAGATTGTCACCATCTATGGTGAATTTATCGTGGGGTTTAACTTTTACTTTCAGAAAGAGATCGCCTCTGCCGTAAGGAGTTTCTGCTCCCTGACTGGGGATTCTCACCTTGGAGCCGGAACGGACGCCTTTCGGGATTTTTACTTCGATGGTCTTTGAAGGTGATCCTGGAGGCGTAATCTTGAGGGTGCGGTGGGCTCCGTTTGCCAGCTCTTCAACGGAGAGTTCTATGGTGGCTTCCTGATCTTTCGGTCTGGCAGTTCGCGCACCGCTGAAACGTCCCGCGCTAGTGGGACGACCACCGGTGGCGCCGCCTGCAGTAGCACCGGCGGTTCCAGGTCGACCGGGGGAGCCGAAGGTCTGACCGAACAGCACTTCGAAGAAGTCTGAAAACGGACCGCTTCTACTCATGTCGCTAAACTTCTCGAAGTCGAAGCCAAAACCACTGAAGTCCGGCGGTGGCTTGAACTCGGCGCCGGCTTTCCAGTTAGAGCCGAGCCTGTCATATTTTTTTCGCTTGTCTTCGTCTTTGAGGACTTCGTAGGCTTCTGTGATCTCTTTGAACTTTTCTTCGGAGGCTTTGTCTCCCTGGTTCGCATCAGGGTGATACTTCCTTGCCAGAGAGCGGTATGCAGTTTTTATCTCTTTCTGGGTGGCTGTTCTGTTAACCCCCAGGATCTGGTAGTAATCTTTGAATTTAACCAATGGTATCCACCCTCCTAAGATATTTCATTTTACACCACAGCTTTCTTTATTGATTAGTTATATGCTGTAGCGGGAATAAGGATAGCGAGATGGACCAAGTCGTTTTGTTGGTTTTTGGCTTTACTCGCTGCGTTAATGTTCTATACGAGAAGACAGAGAATATCCGGAAGAAAGGGTCAATCGACCGTTGAACTTTGTGCCGGGTTGATTATTTTAGTCCCCCTGGTTCTTGTACTTTTCGACCTGGCGGTTATTGTGATCGGTGTCCAGGTCAATGACCAGACCTGTAGACAGGCTGCTCGTTCGGCTTCCTCCGGTGATCCTGCCACAGCCAGGCAGAGAGCCGAGGCGATTATTGCCCGGGCAAACCAGCAGGGCAGCTCGATGCTCAGCAACTTTACCCTGGACCAGTTTATCTTCAATCCCAGTACTGTCCTTTCGGACACCGACGCGCTCCGCTTCTCCAATGGTGGATTTGGAGGAACCGTTAGCGGCACCATTACGGTTGAGACCACCGTGCAGATACGTCCTTTTATAGTGCCCATGGTTTACAGTGGTGGCGCCCCTCTCACCTTCCGGGCGTCCCAGACATTTCCTTTTACCTACCTGGTTCCCAACGAGGCCACCTGAGGCAAGTTCAGGAACCCGAGCCGTATTGCAATCAATTTTTTAGATACAAAGCAAAAGGTCCTGGCAATGAGCCGGACCTTTTAAATTTACTTTGTCTGTACTGTTTCCAGCTTGATTTCAGGCAGCTGTGGTCTTAGACAGGTCCTGAAGGGTATTTATATCCAGTTTGATTCCGGGGCCCATTGTGGAGCTCAGATAAACCGATTTGATATAAGTACCTTTAACGCTGGTCGGTTTTACTTTGTTGATCTGGTCCACAACCGCAGCCAGGTTTTTCAACAAACGATCGTCTTCGAAGGAGAGTTTGCCGATGGGTAGTTGAACCAGTCCACCGGTTTTCTCGGCTCTAAAGGAGACTTTACCGGCTTTCAATTCTTCCACAGTCTTGGCAAGATCTGTGGTGACCGTACCGTCTTTCGGGTTCGGCATCAATCCTTTAGGACCGAGGATACGACCCATTTTGGAGAGCATGGCCATACAGTCGGGGGTGGCGACCAATTTGTCGAAATCGAGCATTCCTTTGCCGATTTCTTCTACCAACTCCTCGGCTCCGGCGATGTCGGCTCCGGCGGCTTTGGCTTCCTCAATCTTGGCGCCTTTTGCCACTACGGCAATGCGAACCTCTTTACCCGTGCCGCCTGGAAGGCTGACGGTCGAACGAATTTGCTGGTCGTTCAACTTGGGGTTAATGCCTAGACGGAAGTGCACTTCGACGGTGGGGTCGAAATTGACAGATTTCTCTTCCTTTAGAGCTTTTATAGCTTCAGCGGCTTCAACGGGCTCACGATACTTCTCTTTGAGCTCTTCGAGGCGAGTCTGTCTCTTTGTCTTAATAGCCATTTTGAGGCTCCTTTTCCTTTATATATGATTTTTCGAAGGGCTCTTATTTGATGGTGACGCCCATGTTTCTGGCGGTGCCGCGAACCATTGCCTCGGCGGCTTCAATGGTGGTTGCATTGAGGTCGGGCATTTTGGTTTGGGCAATTTCAGTAACTTGAGCGGCTGTGATAGAGCCAACCTTTGTTTTATTGGGGGCGGAAGAACCTTTATCGATTTTCGCTGCTTTTTTAATTAGCTCCGAGCAGGGAGGTGTTTTGAGCACGAAATCGAATGAGCGGTCCTCATACACAGTGATTTCAACAGGAACGACTGTTCCAGCTTTATCCTGGGTTTTTGCATTGTATTCTTTGCAGAACTGCATGATATTGACACCATGCTGACCAAGAGCCGGACCAATTGGTGGAGCCGGGTTTGCTTTGCCAGCAGGAATTTGCAGTTTGATCTTTCCAACGACCTTTTTCACGGTGCCTAGATCCTTATATATATACCGAAGTAATAGATTTTATGGCCCAAACGCCTATAAATCCAGGACTTTTACACTTTTATAACCTGATTAAATTCAAGTTCTACCGGTGTAGCACGTCCAAAGATAATCACAGACGCCTTTATGCGCTCTCTCTCCAGGTTTACTTCTGTAACTTCTCCTGTAAAGTCGGCGAACGGGCCACCTGTGATTCTGACGTAATCTCCGACTTTCACGTCGATCTGAGCAGCCTTCTTGCCTTTCACTCCCGTGGTGGCAATTTGACGTCTCAGAATCTTGCGAATTTCAGAGTCTTGAACCGGAATGGGCTTCTTTCCGGCTCCTACATATTTCGTAACGCCGGGAGCTTCCCGGACCACTCTCCAGGAGTCATCATCAAGAATCATCTCGACGAAGACATAGCCAGGATACTCTCTTTCCTTTTTCTCAACGCGCTTACCGTCTTTGACTTTGGTCACCATCTTCTCTGGAACGATAACGCCGAAGATCTTGTCCTGGGCATTCATGGTGATGACGCGCTTCTCGATATGCTCTTTGACTTTGTTTTCGTGGCCTGAAGCGGTTTGAACCGCATACCATTTTCGGTGACCATCGGACTTGATAAAAGCCATTTCTTTTCCCGTATCCTCTCTTTTCTCTATTTCAATCATCGCCTAGGGACCAATATTGATTTTTATCCAGTGCTCTAAGGGACCGAATACTAGATTCCCGAGAACCCAGTCATATCCAAGGACAAGAAGGGTTATAAATGTCACTAGAACTAAAACCGTCCAGGTCTCCTGGATTATCTGGCGGCGGTCAGGCCAGTTGATCTTGCGGTATTCAATTCTTACTTGCTTGAGAAACTCGATATAAGCAGCGATGCCGGTCAAGCCTTTTTCAGGCTCTTTCTTGGAAGCCGGTGGCGGCTTCGGACTTGGTTCTTTGGTGGCGGTATTTTGGGCGTTCACTGATTCTTTCTTCTCTTGAGGCTTAGACCCGGATTCGGATTTTGTAGATTCTGTGTTCTCAGCGTTATCCTTCCCCTGGGACTCTTCGGGAGGGGAAGCGGAACTCTTTTCAACCCGAACCTTTTTATTCTTGATTTTCTTCCGCTTCTTTATGGCCATAGCCTCTTTTATCCAGTCTTCGCCGGATATTTACTCCGGCTCACTTGTCAGGATGGGCATTCTTTTGAAGTACCCTTAATAAACATTCGCGCCCTGAAGGAGTCGAACCCTCAACAAAGATTTTGGAGACCTCCGTTTTACCATTAAACTAAGGGCGCGGAATTAGTGA
Organism: bacterium; assembly: GCA_030431355.1. The sequence goes on along the minus strand of JAUIJG010000012.1, from coordinate 19,994 downwards.
TTGAGCCGATCTTCCGGACCACCGTGGATGCAGTGATGAAGAATCGGCTCAAGGGCACTATTTCTTGGTCTCTCTATGAGGAACATGCTGACGGCAGAACTTGCAGAATTTACTGAATTCAAGTCTGTCCGTGTCGTTTCGCTTGTTCTTCATGGTTGTATAGTTACGGCTTTTGCAAGTAGTGCAAGCCATAGTGATAATGATTCTATCGTCTTTCTTAGCCATGATTGCTGCTCCTGGAGCTTGCTGCGCCTTTCACCAGAAAAGGCGACCAACAAAAAAACGCCTGCTCAGGCGTCAAGAGCAACAGTATATCTAAGGTACGAAATTGCTGTCAACAAAGTGTGTGGCATATGTTCATAATCTTTAGGGAATGGAGATGCTTCTCTGGCGCCGGGCAATTTTTCCATCCTGAAGGAAGCCTGCCGATTCATCCATATCTTCCTTATGAAATCCTGGATGAATCGCACTTGTAAACTGCCCATTTTAATGATGGATAAACATCTATTAACTTAGAAGGCGCCGTTGGCTATCCCCACCCTGGGAAAGGATATGATCTTTTATCGGTGACCGCGAGCAGCGGTCTACCATCCGACTGTCATCCGATTTAGTCTGTTTTATTCGTCCATTCTTCTTTCCCCGTACCTGAGTCCCTTGCAACGAATTTTACTATCGTTACTACTTACCGCTTTTACCTCGATCGTCTGCACTGGATGCGGGTTCGGGAGCGGTAACAGATTTGAGCCCGATACATTGCGGATGAATCTGGGCAATGAGCCTCCCAGTCTCGACTGGCATACCACTACCGATTCAACCTCCTTTGACGTAATCTTTAATATCATGATCGGCCTTACCCAGATGGATGATCAGATGAAGATTGCGCCTGCCCTGGCCTCTTCCTGGGAGATCGAGGAGAATGGCAAGCGGTATGTTTTTCATCTGCGTGATGACATCTTTTGGACCGACGGAGAGCCGGTAACAGCCAGGGATTTCGTATTCGCCTGGCGACGTTTGTTGGCTCCTGATACCGGTGCCAGCTACGCAACCTTTTTGTATGACGTTAAAAACGCTTATGAGATCAATACCGGCTCGAAAAAGGAGATTGAAGCTCTGGGAGTGGAAGCCCCCGATGACAAAACCTTTGTGGTAAGCCTGAAGCGACCGGCTGCCTATTTTCTCTCCCTTACCGCCACTTGCCCCACTTTTCCGCTTCGCGAAGATATCCTGGAGAAGTATGGAGGGAAGTGGACCCAGCCGGACAATATCGTTACCAACGGTCCGTTCAAGCTGGTTAAGTGGCAGCATGAGTATAAAATCGAGCTGAAGGCGAATGAGGCATTTTTTGAAGGGGCGCCCAGGGTCAAGACCGTAAAAATGTTCATGGTGCCGGAGCAATCCACCGCTTTTGCTTTGTTTGAAAACGACGAATTAGACTATGTGGATAATCGTAGCTTCTCAACATCGGATGTGGAGCGCTATGTCAAGTCTCCTCTTTATAGGAATCTACCTTTGCTGCGGTCTTCTTATGTGGCTTTCAATACTAAGAAAGCCCCGTTCAAAAATCGGAATGTGCGAAGGGCTTTCGCCATGGCCGTTGACCGTAGCGTCTTTCCAAAGATTCTTCGTCGGGAGGAGACTCCTCTTTATGGATGGATTCCACCTGGTTTGATCGGTTATTCAGAGAAGACCGGTATCAAATATGACCCCAAGAAAGCCCGGGCGCTTTTGGCCAGCGCGGGCTTTCCTGAAGGAAAAGGATTGCCTCGTGTAGAGCTGCTTTATCCCAATCGTGAAGACGCCAGGTTGGTGGTTGAGGCTATCCAGGCGCAAATAAAGAAAAATCTTGGGGTGAGAATCGAGCTTGTGAACCAGGAGTGGAAAGTGTATCTTGCCCGCCGTCGCAAAGATCCTCCACCCATGTTCCGAGGCGCCTGGGGGGCTGACTTTCCCGATCCGGAGTCCTTCATGAACATATTTACTTCTAGAAGCGGCAACAATCATACTCGCTGGGCTAGCACCAAATATGATACCTTGCTGACCAGGGCGAGAGCAGAGCCGGATCAAGAGAAGAGGGCAAAGTTATATAACCGCGCCAATCAATTATTGTGTGAGCGAGAGGTTCCCGTTGTGCCTCTCTATCTTGCCACCCAGAACGTTCTCACCAAGCCCTGGGTCAAAGGTATTACTTTCAACGCCCTTGATATACAGCTATTTAAAAATGTCACCATCACCGAGCCCGGCAAGAGCGTCGGCAAAGAGGGTGGATAATGTTCGCCATGATATTGAAGCGGATTCTGGCATCGATTCCGGTTTTGCTCATAATCGCCACCCTCACTTTCTGTCTTGTCAGAATCGTTCCCGGAGGACCTTTTGATGAAGACAAGAATCTTCCTCCCGAGATAATCAAAAATCTGGAGGCAAAGTACAACCTGGATAAACCTATCCATGTGCAATACGTTTTGTATTTGAATCGTCTGCTGCATGGAGATCTCGGAGTCTCCTATAAGTACGTGGATAGAACCGTCACCGACATCCTTGGAGACGCGTTTCCTGTCTCTCTTCAGTTGGGCTTGATGGGGCTCGTTATTGCGATTCTGGTCGGCATCCCCCTGGGCACTCTGGCTGCCAACTTTCGCGGTACTTTTATAGATATTGGTGCCATGTTCACCAGTACCGCCGGAATCTCCGTGCCTGTTTTTGTTATAGGCGCAATGCTTATCTATGTTTTCGGAATATGGTTGAAAGTATTGCCTGTCGGTCTCTGGGAGACCCCTTACCATATGATATTGCCGGCGGTTACACTTGCCTTCGGTCCCACTGCTTACCTGGCCCGTTTGACTCGTGCCAGCGTGCTTGAAGTTCTGGAAAAAGACTGGGTGCGCACTGCTCGCTCCAAAGGACTTTCCGGCTTTATGACTGTGACCAAACATGTTTTGCGAAACGCGCTTGTGCCTGTGGTAACGGTTCTCGGACCGCTAACAGCGATTCTTGTTACCGGATCATTTGTGGTCGAGTTTGTCTATGCGATTCCCGGTATGGGACGGTTTTTCATTACCGCAGTAATGAATAGAGACTACGATTTGATCATGGGGACAACCCTACTTTTCGCCATTCTTTTGATAGTGACAAATACCATAGTAGACATCATCTATCATTTTCTCGACCCGCGAATCCGAGTGGAGGACTGAATTTGCTGATCAGTTACAAGTCAGGAGAGGAGCAAAGATAAGATGGAACGCGCCTGGATTCGTTTGAAACGTGTTCCCACCGCGGTGATGGCGCTGGCGGTGGTGTTAGCCATCTGTCTTCTCTGCGTGGTCTCCTATTTCGACCTGCCTCTTACCGGTTATTCTTACGATGAGACTTCCGCTAATATCTTGCTGGACCCCTGCTCCCGTCACCTGATGGGCACCGATGAACTGGGGCGTGACTTGCTTACCAGAGTTATCTACGGCTCCAGACTTTCCATCACGATCGGCGTGATGACAGCCGTGGTATCGTTGGTTCTTGGGACCATTTACGGTGCCATTGCCGGATACTGCGGAGGCAAGGTTGATTCATGGATGATGCGTGGTGTCGACATTGCCTATTCGCTGCCTGACTTACTTGTGATGATTTTGCTTGGGGTTCTGATCGGCAGAGGCACCCTGGGAATTTTAATCGCTTTAGCTCTGGTGAGCTGGCGAGGCACAGCCAGATTGGTGCGGGCGCAGTTTCTATCCCTCAAGTCGGAAGAATTTGTCGAAGCCGCCAGAGCCCAGGGGCAGGGTCACTTCAACATAATCACCAAGCACCTGCTGCCCAACTCCATAGGACCGGTGATAGTGGCAATGACTTTTACTGTTCCGGCGGCCATACTCTCGGAGTCGACCTTGAGCTTCATCGGTCTGGGACTTTCTCCTCCAGCCTGTAGCTGGGGAACCCTTGCCAGTGATGGATGGCGCTCATTGCGAACCCATCCGCATCTCATTTTTTTCCCCAGTCTATTCATCTTTGTCTCGGTATTGGCTTTTAACTTCCTGGGAGATGGTTTGAGGGACGCCCTCGATCCCAAGACTCGATCAAAGGTTGGAGATGCGGCCAAGGATATGTAGCCTTTCTCTAAACTAACATCCGGTTACTGAGCGGTGGGTTGGGGTAGGTAAGTTGTAGAGTGGTTTTCTTCTTGAAGCTATGTTAGAAGAGAGACCATACTTCTAAACACAGAATGCTATGAACAAATTTAGACCCTTACTGAGATACATTTTTTTGACGGCGGCTTTTGTAATCGCCTGTCTGCCCGCCAGCGCCCAGGAGAAGGGATGGTCCCTGACCCAGCGCAGCGAATATATGGGAGACCAGTACATCTATGTCTCCAAGACCGGCTTTAAATGGGTGAATCCAAAAGCCGGAGCCAACGTTGTCACAGCGGCTCCAGGCTGGACGGTGACGATGTTTAACGACAAGACAAAGCAGTATTTCCAGACCACCTTCGAGAAGTGGCGCAGTCAGATGATCTCTACCGGGGGAAAAAGGGCCAGGGATATGCAGGCTGCTCGTTGGAAAAAGGCTGGTAGCGCTGATGTGGCTGGACTGAAAGCGACCAAGTATGTCATGGTAGGACCGGCCCAGACCGGTGGCGGTAAGCTCTCATCCGTTACCAGGGCTGCCTGTTGGGTATCCGACGAAATTGAGGTGCCGGCCCCTATTGCAGACGTGCTATCCCGGGCATATGGAATGCCCCGCACTAGATATTTCCCGCTCAGGGTCAGCTATGTGACCGGAACAGGGCAGTTGAAAGTAGCCCTGGATACTTATCGAAGCTCCACATGTACTATTCCAGCCGCGTATTTCGCTAAGCCGAACGGTTACAGGCTGGCCAACAGCCAGGCTGAAATACTAATGGACGAAGAGACCCGGCAGCTATTCAGGGATATGGCCGGTGAGGCTGGACCGCCTCGCGCTGCCCGCAAGGCTGCTGCTCCGGTACGACCGGCAACCGATTCGAAGAGTCAAGCAACCGGCTCCAAGCCAAAACCCGGCTCCACGGCGGATCAACTCTCTAAACTGCTGGAGTCTTTAAAAGGCAAATAGCAGGCCTAAGACCTATAAAAATTTCTATCAGCCGTATTCAGATCATTTCGGGATATTATTGAATTGTTCTGAGGTCATCTGCCGGTAGGTCTTGTCGGGGTTAAGCCTGAAAGATCTACATAAAATCATAGAGGTTGGGGAATATATATACTTAAGTGAGCAGTACTACTATCCCAATTCTCGCCTGAATCTCCCTGTTCTCATGAAAAGTCCTTTCCCTGCTCACTTTATCCCTGGGAGGAGATGTCGGACTTAGTGCTTTCAAACCGCATCAATCTAAAAATCGTCCACAAAGGAGCAATTCTCGTTCTTGTTCCTTTGTTTTTCGAGTTGATCTTCCTTGGAGTTTTGACCGAGCTGCTTCACCGGGCTGAGGTTGAGGTGCAGAGGCAGGTGCGCTCTAAGGCGATTATCTCCCAGGCCAATACATTATCGAAACTTTTTTACGATGCCGGTGTGGCGATGGGTGGCTACAGTATCACCAAGTCACCGTTGTTTTCAGACAGGTACGACAAAATCGTCAGACAGATTCCTGAAGATCTTGAAGAGCTCAGGAAACTGGTGGGTGACAACCCCAAGCAAAAACAGATTCTAGAAAATCTTCAGAAGATTACAGTGACCGGTCTGAAGATCCTCGGGGAAGCCAAGTCGGCCATCGATGATAACCGGGTTGACGTGGCTCAGTTCCGAGCCCGGCACATGTACAAAGAGAGTCGTTCTCTGGCCGATAAATTGCAGGACGAACTGCGGGGTCTCACCGAGGACGAAAGACGTATTGAACAGGAGAGCCCTGAGAAGCAGAACCGTTCAAGAACAATTCTGAAAGTCTTTCTTGTGGGTGGTGTTGTCGCCAATATCCTCATTGCCTTTGTTCTGTTATGGTTCTTCACCCGTAGTATCAAAAATCGTCTGGATGTATTAACCGATAACTCATTCCGCCTGGCTCGGGGACAGCCTCTTAATCCCCCTGTAGGTGGTGGAGACGAAATCTCCCATCTGGATGGCGTATTCCATTCGATGGCGGACGCGCTTACGGAGGCTGCTCGCAAAGAGCGAGCGGTCATCGATAACGCCGTGGATGTAATCTGTTCCATCGATATGGATGGAAAGTTTGTCGCTGTAAACCCGGCTTGTTATGAGAACTGGGGCTACTCCCAGGATGAATTGCTCGGTAAGCGTTTTATCGAAGTTATCGCTCCCCAGGATATTTCCGAAACTATTAAAGCGGTGCGGGCCATCAGGGCTGAGAAGAGCAACTTGCAGTTCGACAACCGGGTTAGAAGAAAGGACTCTTCCGAGATAAACGTGAGCTGGTCGGCCTATTGGTCTGAAAAAGAAAGAGCGATGTTCTGTGTCGCCCACGATATTACCGAGAGGAAACTGGCGGAAGAAGCGATTCGAGCCAGTGAACATCGAATCAGAACAATCATCAACCACATGATTGTCGGGTTGGTTATCGTCAATCAGGATGGCTACATAGAATCAATGAACCCTAGCGCCGAGAGTATCTTCGGCTACAAAGCAGAAGAGATTGTCGGTCGACACCTGCTTGCTTTGTTCTCCGATTCTAAGTTCTTCTCCGAGAACAATGAAAGTGACACCATGTCATTCATGGAGACTCTGTTTAACCAGGCTCTCAACAGAATTGGTGAGTTCGATTGTTTGAAAAAGAACGGGGAAGATTTCCCGGTGGAGCTTTCCATGAGCGAATTGAAGACCCACGAAGGCGAGCGCTACATGGCAAACATCCTCGACGTTTCCGAACGAAAGGAAGTGGAACGATTGAAGAAAGAGTTCGTATCCACCGTCTCTCACGAACTCCGTACTCCCCTCACCTCTATTCGCGGTTCTCTTACCCTGTTGTCTGTGGGAGCCATGGGCGCCCTGCCGGACCAGGCTAAAAAGGTGGTATCAATCGCCGAGAGAAACACCATTCGTTTGATCGGGTTGATCAACGACATCCTCGATATCGAGAAGTTGGAAGCCGGAAAACTAGATATGGTTTTTGAGAACACCGGTATGAAAGATATCCTTGAGCGCTCCGAGCAATCGGTCAACACTTTTGCGGCCAACAACGGGGTGAAGTTGGAGATGATGCCCTCGGATGCCGAGGTCTACGCGGATGGAGATAGAATCGTTCAGGTACTGGTCAACTTACTCTCCAACGCCATAAAGTTTTCTCCCCAGGGCCAGACTGTGACGGTGGTGGTGGAGAACGCCGCCGGTTTTGTTCAGGTCAGGGTAATCGACCGGGGTCGAGGTATTCCGGAGAAGTTCAAGAAACTGCTATTCCAGAGATTCCAGCAGGTAGAAGCTTCCGATGCTAAGAAGAAAGGGGGTACCGGTCTCGGTCTCGCCATTTGTAAGGGGATCATCGAACAGCATGGCGGTCAGATCGGAGTGGAGTCCGAGGAAGGCAAGGGAAGTACTTTCTGGTTCAGAATCCCGCCTGCCAGAGTCGATTCCACCGTGGTAATTCCTGCCCAACAAACTTAAATGGAAAAAAAGGATTGCTGCCCGGACAAGTTGGGCAGGTAAAAGAAGTAACCCCTTTATAGTCGCCTTATCGATCATGATAATATGGCTATTTCGGGACAGGGTAAGTTTTTACAAGAGGATTTGACACTTAATGAGAGTTCTCATAATTGATGATGAAGAGGACTTTCGTGCTATCGCAGGCACATGTCTGGGTATTCTGGGCGGTGTGTCTGTGTCGGAAGCTGAAAATGGTGAGTCCGGCCTGAAAAAAGCAGAGGATTATCAACCGGATGTAATTCTGCTGGATCTGATAATGCCGGATATGGATGGAATTACCACTCTTCATGAACTGAGAAAGAATCCGAAGACCGAGAAGATCCCTGTGATTTTTATGACCACAAAAGGGATGTTCGATGAGTTTGAGGAGACCAAAAAGCTCGGGGCTCTGGCTGTAATCACCAAGCCCTTCGACCCTGAAAAGTTGGCAGATCAGATCAGGAAGATACTGGAGAATTCCAAACAGGCGAAAAGCTCGTAGTTTAGTTGTTGGGTTGGAAATTCGAGGGGAAAAATGAAAGTACTCATTATCGATGATGAAGAAGATGTACGTGAGATTGCCAAAATGAGTCTCAATCTTCTGGGCGGTCTGGATGTTGTGGAAGCTGAAAATGGTCAGCATGGTATTGAAGTTGCCACCGAAAATAAACCTGATGTTATCTTGCTCGACATGAACATGCCGATTCTTGACGGGCCTTCAACTCTTGAGGCGCTCAGAACCAATGAAGCCACCAAGGACATTCCTGTCATTTTCTTGACAGCAAAAGCGATGACCCAGGAGATAGAGAAGTTGAAGCGAATGGGCGCAACCGGAGTTTTGACCAAGCCTTTTGATCCGACAACCCTGGCCACCCAGGTGCAGGATATCCTCAAGGGCTAGGAGGAGAAGGCGTAGGTATGCAGTCCTGGCAGGAGACCTTTGGGGCGCTGAAAGAGAAGTATCTCAAACGATCTTCGGATCGTCTGGCTGAGATACTCGAGATTCTTGATGGACTGATTGCCAATCCCAGAGACGAAGAGTTGATTCGTCGAATGAGCCGGAGTTTTCACTGGCTGGCCGGATCCGGCTCCATGTACGGGTTCAAAGATGTCTCCGAACTTGGTGCCAAGGGGGAGCAGTACCTCGAAAACGCTCTCAAGTCTCAGGATCGAGAGAGTCTTGATGTTGAGTTTCTCAAAAGCATTGTTAGTGAACTCACCAACGCATTTGCCACCGGTGATGGGGAGGGATCGGCCGAGACTTCCAACCTGGGCTCCGCCATTGCAAGAGATGAGGATGAAAGAAGAATTCTCATCCTCTCGGAAGACAAAGAGTCTGTGGCATCCATCGCCAAGATCGTCGACGAGATAGGTCTCTCCGTCAATTACGCCCGGGATATCAAATCTGCCATGGTCGAAATTGACTCTCGAATGCCCGAGGGGCTGATTATAGAGATTCCGATTCGGGATGGGGATGCTTACAATCTGGTTGAGAGAATTCGCACCATGCAAGATGGTGACAAACCTGCCATTTTCATTGTCAGTAAACAGACAGGTTTTCTGGACAAGGTTCGCTCGATTCACTGTGGTGCCGACGCGCACTACGAGAAACCCATCGATCTAAAGTCCATGTCCAGGCGGTTGAGATACCTTCTGGATAAAACAAGCCTGACACCACCTAAAATACTATCGGTGGAAGACGATCCTGATCAAGCCGCTTTTATTCGTGCTTTTTTGGAGTCGGTCGGATATCAGGTCAAGACTTGTACCGACCCAAAACATTTCGACAGTTTCATGGCTGAGTTCAAGCCTGATCTGGTTATCCTGGATGTTATGCTTCCTGGCGTCACCGGTTATGAACTGGCTCGCTATATTCGTCAGGATGAACGCCATGCAACCCTGCCGGTGATTTTCTTGACCACCCACGGACAACTTGATGCGCGTATCGAGAGCACCCGGTCCGGCGGTGACGATCACCTGGTCAAGCCGGTTCCGCCGGCCTTGCTTCTTAACAGCGTCTCCTCCAAGCTGGAGAGAGCACGGTATCTAAATACCTTTTTGCACAAAGACGGACTGACCAATCTGCTAAACCACACATCTTTCATGGAGCAAGCCCAACAGGTAGTAGCTCACAAGAGAAGGTCATCGGAGCATGTGGCCATGATTGTTCTGGATGTTGACTATTTCGCTTCGATAAATGAGCGGCATGGCTACACCGGCGGTGATAAGGTCTTGCTATCTCTCTCTTTGCTTTTGCAGAAACGTCTTCGTCAGTCGGATATCATTGGACGCTTGAGCGGTGACGAATTTGGTATCATCGCCGAAGATCTTGATGAGAAGGAAGCTTTGTCTCTCGCTTCCAGATTGATTGCTGATTTTGCCAGTATTCAACACACGACTCTTTCCCACTCAGGTTTTAACGTGACTTGTTCTGCCGGGCTGGCCATGCTGGATGTCAACAATATGAGCCTGGAGAAATGGAGTGGTGCCGCCTATTCTGCTCTCGACAAAGCTAAATCGGACGGGCGTAATTGCGCTATAGTTTATAACCACAAAAAGGACATGGACATAGCTCTGACATAAATGACCCCTCCGGAAGTAACAGGTTCAAAGAAGGTTCCGAGTCACTCGTCTAGCCCTGTGGGGTCGGTGGCGGTACTGGGTGCTGGTGCCTGGGGCGGCACGCTAGCCTGGTTGGCCAGTGGCGAGACCGGCTCGCGAGAGTCCCGAGTGGTGAAGCTCTACCGTAGAAAAGGCGAAGAATTTGACCGGTTAGTAAATACCAGAGAACTTCTGGATCCGCTCAAAGTCAAGTTGCCTCCATCCTGTCAAATCACCGGCGACCTGGAAGAAGCCATCTCCGGGGTCGACATTCTGGTACTTGCCTGCACCTCCAAAAATATGGCCTCGTTGGCATCGGAGCTGAAAAAAATACTTGGCACCAGGGTCGAGAATTACCCTGTGTTTGTCAGCGTGGTCAAAGGACTCGATTCCAAAAGTTTAAAGACCATGTCGGCGGTGGTTGCCGATCATATAGAAGGGGCGCGGGTGCTGTCCCTTTCAGGGCCCAACCTTGCCTATGAAATCAGATCCGGGCAGCCGGCGGCGGCGGTTGTCGCCCATCCCGATCTGGAGCTGGCTAAGTTCGTGCAGCACAGTCTCAGCACAGCACGTTTTCGGTTGTACGCAAGCGAAGATTTACTCGGGGTCGAGTTGGGTGGCACCCTCAAAAATGTGATAGCCATAGCAGCCGGAGCTTCAGACGGTCTCAAACTCGGCGTCAACGCTAAGTCCGCTCTACTGACCCGGGGGCTGGCTGAAATGGTTCGTTTATCAGCCAATCTCGGTGCCAAGCCCTCAACTCTTTTTGGTTTAAGCGGAATGGGTGATTTGATCGCTACCTGTGAGGGACCGCTATCGCGCAACTATCGAATAGGGCTGTACCTGGCAGAAAATCTCAATCTTGATGAGGCTGTCGCGAAGGTGGGCTCGGTGGCGGAAGGGGTGGCAACTGCCAGGGCGGTTTGTGAACTTTCGAAAAAACTTGAAATTGATTTGCCCATCGCATATCAGGTAAAAGAGACCCTGGACGGCGCCACCACGCCCAAAGAGTCGATAATGACCTTAATGGGAAGACCCCTGGCAACAGAATAGAATATTGAATGTTGATAAGATATCCGTTGAGTCGGCCATCCGGATGTCTATCTGACCCTCCATTAGGTACATCCATTTATTCCAAGGAGTAGTCTTGTGCCCAAACGTGTTCTGATGCTGGCCTGGGAATATCCCCCCAGGGTTATCGGTGGACTTTCAAGGGTGGTATGGGCTCTCTCCCGCCAATTGGTCAAAGACGGCATGGAAGTTCATGTGGTCACTGCCGACCATCCGGGCACCGAAGAGTATTCCCTTGATGACGGAGTGCATGTTCACAGGGTTAAATCCCAGACCGATGCGACTCCGGATTTTATTACCTGGGTCTCGCGTCTCAATATTGGCATGCTGCAGTATGCCATCAAGCTGCATCAGGAAGTGAATTTCGATGTGGTTCACGCCCATGACTGGATGGTGACCGATGCGGCCTGGGTCATGAAGAGCGGATTCGGTATTCCACTTGTGTCCACCATACACGCCACTGAGCAAGGCCGTATGGGCGGCATCCATACCGACATGCAACGCTATGTCAATCAAATGGAGTGGCGACTTACCTTTGAATCCTGGCGGGTAATCGTAAATAGCCACCACATGCGGAACGAGCTTCAACATCTCTTCAATTTGCCGGTGGACAAAATTAGGATGATTCCAAATGGAACGGATCCATCCCACTTTGATTTCGAGTTTGATCCAGCCCCTCTGAGGAATCTGTACGCCAGGGCTGAGCAGAAAATCGTTTTGTATGTGGGTCGGCTAGTTAATGAAAAAGGGGTGCAGGTGCTTCTGGAGGCTGCTCCCCAGGTCTTGCAAAATTATCCGGGAACCCAGTTCTTGATTGTGGGAACCGGTTATTTCATGGATGAATTGAAGAGTCGCGCCTACCATCTGGGAGTGGACCACAATGTCAAATTCCTGGGATATGTGGGCGACGAAGAGTTACTCAAGCTTTATAAAATAGCCGACATAGTAGCTATTCCGAGTCTTTATGAACCATTCGGCATAGTGGCTCTGGAAGCCATGGCCGCCAGGGTGCCGGCAGTGGTCTCGGATGTTGGTGGGCTCAGGGACTTTGTCCGCCACATGGAGACAGGCATCACCACCTACGCCGGTAATCCCCAGAGTCTTGCCTGGGGTCTTCTGGAGGTCCTGCGCAATCCGGGATTGGCAGAGAATCTTCGAAGGAACGCCCTGGAAAGTGTGCAGAATGTGTACAACTGGAAAGTGATTTCGGATCAGACCTACGCGGTCTACCAGGAAGTTGTGAAAGAGGTAAAAGGTTCCCCATCCACGGGAGCCAAAAAAGACGTCACGCATAGCCTTTCATAAGAGGAGATAGAAATGAAAGCGGTAATTATGGCTGGGGGATCCGGAACAAGGTTGAGACCTCTCACCTGTAATTTGCCGAAGCCCATGGTCCCGGTGGCTAACAAGCCCATGGCTTATCATACGGTCAAGCTCCTCAAGAAGCACGGCTTTGACGATATTATCTTTACCCTTTTCTATCTGCCTGATTCCATCAAAGACTATTTCCAGGATGGCAGTGATCTCGGAGTAAAAATCGACTATTCGACGGAAGAAGGAAAACCTCTGGGCACGGCTGGTTGTGTCAAGGCCTGTCAGGATAAGCTGGATTCCACTTTTCTGGTTATCTCCGGTGATTCTCTTACCGATATGGATTTGACTAAGGCTCTCAAGTTTCATAAAGAGAAGGGCTCCAAGGCTACTCTGATCTTAAAACGGGTGGAGAGCCCCTTCGAGTACGGTCTTGTCATAACCGACGGTGAAGGTCGAATCCAGCGATTCTTAGAGAAGCCGGGAGCTTCCGAAGTATTTTCCGATACGGCCAACACAGGCACCTACATTCTTGAGCCTGAGGTGCTCAACTATGTGGTTATGGGCCAGGAGCAGGATTTCTCCAATGACCTTTTCCCGCTTTTGCTGCTCCGTAATGAACCTATGTACGGATACACCCTGGAAGACGACTACTGGTGTGATATCGGTAATTTGCAAATGTATCGCCAGGCTCACAAAGATTTGCTTGAGGGCAAAGTAAACGTTGATATCGACTACATCCAAGAGTCTCAAAAAGGAGTCTTTATCGGTGATGGAACAATAATAGATCCAAAAGCCAAGGTGGAAGGACCGGTCATCATCGGAAGCAAGTGCCGTATCGGCGCGGGGGCAGAGATTGGACCATTCTCCACCATAGGTGATGATGTTGTTGTTCAAGAGAAAGTATCTGCCAAACAGCCAGTTATCTGGTCGAATGTCTACGTGGGCAATAGTTCCAAGCTCCGGGCTTGCGTTGTTTGCAATAACGCCACCGTTCACGATGGCGCTGAGATTCTAGAAGGCGGTATCATCGGAGCCAACACCAGTGTCGGTCAGGACGCTGTAATATCCCCCGATGTGAGAGTATGGCCCGATAAGGTTATCGAGTCAGGTTCCCGGCTGTTGACCTCCCTGGTCTGGGGCACCAGGGCTCCTCGGACCCTCTTCGGCGCCCATGGAGTGCGTGGTCTCGCCAACGTGGAGATCACTCCGGAGTTTGCGGTGAACCTTGCTGCTGCATATGGCTCTGTGGTGAGAAGCGGTCCGGTCTTGCTCTCCAGGGACTACTGGCCTGTGTCCCAGATGATTAGCCGGGCTATCAGTGCCGGACTGGTTTCGGTGGGTATTGAAGTGCAGAACCTGGAAGCTATCTCGCTTCCTATATCGAGGCACTATGTCAAATCTCAGCGGGCAGCGGGACTTATCCATGTGAGGGTCTCCCAGCGAGAGCCTGAGAAAGTGATGATCGAGTTCTTCGACAGCAAGGGAATTACCGTCACCAAGCGTTTTGAACGCAAGATAGAGACCACTTTCTTTAAAGAGGATTTTCCTCGCTCCAATCCCAGCGATGTGGGTCATATCTCTTATCCCAGTCGGGTGAGAGAGTATTACAAGCAAGCTTTCGTGGAGCGAATCAAAGGACAGGTCTTCGAGGAAGATAAGGTGCCGTTCTGTGTCATGCCCGGGTCCAACTTTACCCGGATGATGCGTTCCGGCGAGATTGCCACCAGGGCTCCAAAAGTCGTCATAGATTACGCGATGGCTGAGACCGATGTGATTTTGCCGGATATGCTCGGGCAGCTTGGCATAGAGACTGTGGTCCTCAACTCTTCGATCAGGGCTAATCCCACCAAGGCTGAGGAGAGAACGGTCATGCGTCGGCAGCTTGCCGATGTGGTCAAGGCTCTTAATGCCGATGTGGGTGCGCAGATTGGTAGAAACGGTGAGCAGATGACCCTGGTGGACGAGACCGGGCAGATTATCCGGGGCGAACTTTTGCTTGCCCTGGTGGCCGAGATTATCCTCAGGGATAAGCCAGGGAAGAAGATTGTTGTGCCGGTTAATGCCAGCTCTATCATAGAGCGGATAGCTGAGAAGCATGGTTGCGAGGTTGTTCGCTGCAAAGCCTCTGAGACCGAGATTGGTACGGCCTGTGCCAAAGAGGAGAATGTGGCTCTAGCGGGTTCCAGCACCGGCTGTTTCATCTTCCCCGAGTTTCAGAATGGCTATGATGGAATGTTTGCTGTGGGTCAGGTTCTTGAGCACCTAACCTACCAGGGACGCAGTCTCTCTGAAGTGGTCAGGGACTTGCCGCCTCTGGTCTACCAGGTGGATTCGGTCCATTGTCCATGGGAGCGGAAAGGTCAGGTCATGCGTCTATTGGTAGAAAAACATCAGAACAAAGATGTTGAATTATTGGACGGTGTGAAGATTTCGACTCGGCCTGACCATTGGATACTTGTTCTGCCCGATGCCGTGGACCCTGTGGTTCACCTCTATGCCGACGGCGCCGATCTACAGAAAACCTCGGCTGATCTGAGCGAATATTCACAGCTGGTCAAGTATTTCCAGAAATAGAGTTTGAGTGGAATCAGTTTCGATTGTGCGGCTTATATTAATTTGAAAGCCTCATTTTTAATATAGAACGTTTAATCGAGGCTTCTTTTATGAAAAACTCTTACTTTTAATGGGTATGTTGATTAAGAGAACAGGAGAGTTTTGGCTCTGTTCATTAACAGGAGAAGCGTTAGGAATGCGACCCAAAGGTGATTCTTCCGCCGACGATAAAAGACGGAATCGCAAATTTATAGATCGTATGTCCGCTCCGGCCCAGGGGCTCCCTAAGAACGCGGATCGGTCGATGTACGGGCACGGTGATGTAATGCCGGAGTCCGGGCAGATTCAGGGATGGCAGGTGGCTCAGTCCGAGCAGGTCCTGGTTTATCACGAAGCGGAACAACAAGAAGCCAATGAAGACGGAGACTGGATGTCCCAGTTGAAGCAAAACACTATGCAGGCTCTGGCCGATCAGAGGGGTGTTAAGCTTCAGGAGATATACAAAGAGTCAGTCTACAAAACCGGTATTGCCGTGCTGATTGATAAAATCTACGGTTTATTGCAACGATATACCTATGACTTCAACCGGGTAGCCGGTGGTACCGATTTGCATGTTTCTGGTACCATATCCGGTGATGTCACCGAGGTGACCCGCTACAACAGACTCCGGGAAGCGGAGGAGACCGCCACCTACTTCCGATGCCGTTTTACAACCCGGCACTTTGCCCTTGTTGTCAGAGGTTATGAAGACACGGTGGAAGCTTACCTGATTCCTGCCAATGTGGTGATGGGGCTGTCCCAGGCGGAAGATCAATATCCGGCTCTCTGTGTTATGCAGGTTAAAATAACCGAGGCTGGTATGATGTGGCGAATGAAAGACAGCGAGCCTCCGGTGGATACCCTGGATCAGCTCTGTATGTGGCTCTTTACTCGTCTGGTAGATGAGACCAAGAAGTGTCTCAGCATGGAAGAAGGTTAGTCTACTCTCAGTATAAACCTGTCCCAGTGGGCACCGGTCTGAATTTAAAAATGGTGAACAGTTAGCGGACTGAAAGGAGCAAATCAGTTATAAATGAGTTCCACCGACAAAATCAAAGAGCTTCTTGATGACTTTGCCGAAAAGGAAGCTTTGGCCAAGGCCGAAATTAGCGAGATCGAAGATCAGATAGCCGAGTTGGAAGATCGCATAGTCTCTTCTAAAGAGCGCCTGGAGAGCGTAGCCAAGGACAAAGAGAAAGTTTATCTGATGCGCAATCGTTACGCCGAAGGTAACTGGACCGATGTTCTGGAAGAAGCGTCTGAGCGCATAAAAGAGAACGAAGAGAACGAAAAGAACGCCGAGCTTGAGGCTGGCAGTGGTACTGATAACGATACCGTTGTCTCGGAGTCGGATGAAACTGTTGGTGATGCTTCACCGGCAGTTGAGACATCGGATACTCTCGACAAGGTTCCGGCCGTAGCGGCGGAAGTTGAACATTCCGGTGCTGCTCAAGAGATGGAGAATACCGAGCATTCTCAGCATATAGAAGACCAGCAACCTCCTACTATTCGTGTACCTGAAGGTCAGCAGTTTCCGGACAGGCCTGTGGAAGGTGCCGTGCCCCAGACGGAGCTGCCGTCTGTTCCGGTATCACCAGCCAATGCCCACGAACAGGCTCCTCCGGTGGATGTTTCCCAGGTACAGTTCTCCCAGGAGCCTGCTCAGCAGCCGGTAGAGAATCAGATGAGGGGTCACGATGTCTTACCGGTTGCTCTGGATAATCCGGAAGCGCCGCCGATTTTGCCGGGTATTCCCAATCCGCCCACGGGATTTGATGCGATGCAAACCCCTCCTGGCATAGCAACCGTACCTGATATGCCTGATTTTGCTGCTGAAGAGTTTCAGCAACCACAGCAGCAGCAGCAACAACAGCAGCAGGGCGAAGCGGAGCAGCCTGAGTCTCTTTTCCCCTTCAGTCAGGGTCATGAAATGGGGGGAGACATGGAACAGGACTCTCCCTGGAGCGCTCCTCCTGGAATGGGATGGGAGACCAGCGAAACAAGCAGTCAGTTTCCGCCAGGACAACCTCAGCCACCGGTTCCGCCGCCGCAGCCGGGAATGCAGCCACCACAGCCGGCACCTCCACAGCTTTCCGCCCAGCAGCAGGTTTTTCAACAGAATCAAGCTGCCATGCCGGCCCAGGCACCACAGCCGCCTCAACCACCTCAACAAGTAGAAAATGGCGGGTTCGACATCAGTGATGCTCTAAAACCTGAAGGCGAAGAGGAAGAGACTTCCCAGAAGGATGATGAGAACGTCAAGAAGATCAATGACGCTCTCAGGGGACTATTCAGTTAGTTTAATCACCTCTAAAGATGCAGCCCTAATAAAAGAACGGTCATTTATAAAATGCCTGCCTCTGTTACCATCAGAGGCTATTAGCGTTTGATTCCGTTCAAGAAGTGGGCAGTAAGCATGAAAGAAATTGCATCAATGATGGCTGGGGTTGTTCTCGAAATTCTGGTGAAGCCCGGAGATGATGTCACCGATGGTATGGAGGTGGCAATTTTAGAGTCCATGAAAATGCAGCTTCCGGTAGCTTCGGACAAAGCCGGCAAGGTTAAAGAAGTGAAGGTAAATACCGGCGACTTTGTCAACGAGGGCGATTTGCTTCTGGTTCTTGACTAGAGCCGGGCTTGTTGATCTTCGGTTTGTTTGGGTTTTTGTTTTATTTGGCTCCTCAGGTAAAAGAAATTGTTTGAGAATCTTCCCGGAAAGGTTAAGGTTGTGGAAGTCGGTCCCAGGGACGGTCTTCAGAATGAAGAGAAGAATATTCCCACAGCCGACAAAGTCAAGCTAATTAATAGCCTGGCGGAAGCCGGTTTGAAAAACATTGAGGTGAGTTCTTTTGTCTCGCCCAAGTGGATCCCGCAGTTGGCAGATGCCCTGGAAGTTTCCCAGGCATTGAAGCTGGAAGGGGTGAACACATCCGCCCTGGTGCCCAATCTTAAGGGCTACGAGAGATTTAAGCAGTCCGGTCTTGACCAGGTATCTATGTTCATGTCGGCCAGTGAAAGTCACAGCAAGAAAAATATCAACAAGAGCATAGACGAAGCTTTCTTGGCACTTTCTGAAGTCTGCAAGCTGGCTAAAGCTGATCAGTTTCCGGTTCGATGCTATGTATCGGTGGTGTTTGAGTGTCCTTACGAAGGGGCTGTCTCACCGGACCAGGTGACAAGAATAACTGAGAGACTTCTCTCCATGGGAGTAAACGAGATATCTCTTGGTGACACTATCGGTGCTGCCACTCCCAACCAAGTTGTTGAATTGATCAATAAAGTAGCCCAGCACTGTGATCTTGATAAGTTGGCTCTCCATTTCCATGACACAAGAGGAACTGCTCTGGCTAATGTTGTGGCAGGATTGGAGGCAGGCATCAACATTTATGACAGCAGTGTCGGTGGAATGGGTGGCTGTCCTTACGCGCCGGGCGCGGCCGGCAATCTCGCCACCGAGGACCTGGTTTATCTGCTGCATGGTATCGGTTGTGATACCGGCATCGATCTTGACCGCCTCGTCGACGCGGGCAGTATGGCCCAGGATCTGCTCGGTAAGTCCTTGCCGGGACGCTATCTGAGCGCTTGTCTGGCTAGAAGAAAAAAGGGTTGCCCCACCATGGGAGCGGACAGTGACTCGTGTAAGGAGAGTTCGGTGGCATCCGCCAAGTAGTTTCTCAAGAGCGAATCTATAATCAATTTTGGTTCACCAGGGACATAGAGGATAAGGAGAATGAGTAAAGCAGTGGCTACGGAAGAGAAGGTTGTTCTTGTCGAAAGAGAAGGCGCACTTGCCTGGATTAAGTTGAACAGACCGAGGGTGCACAATTGCTTGAGCCGGGAAGTCCTGAATCAGCTTATTCTTGCCTGTGAAGAGTTGGCCAAAGATCGTTCCGTTCGTGTGGTGTCGATCATCGGCTCCGGTGCAAAAGTCTTCTGCTCCGGTGCGGATCTGGCCGAGCGCAAAACCATGACGGAAGGCGATACTCTGGACTACATTGCCCTGATACAGAAAACAATGTCTACTATAGAGAAGCTTCCCCAGCCGGTTATTGCCGCTATCAACGGATCTGCTTTCGGGGGAGGGACTGAGCTTGCTCTTGCATGTGACCTCAGGGTTATGATGAATGACGCTAAACTGCGTTTGACTGAAGTGAAGTTGGGCATCATTCCTGGTGCCGGTGGAACCCAAAGACTTCCTCGATTGATCGGCAAGTCAAAAGCAAAAGAGATGATTTTGACCGCTGCCCCAATCTCTGCAGAAGAAGGCAAAACTCTGGGTCTTGTTCACCGGGTGGTGGAGCGCCAGGTCAATGAGAGCATGGATGAGGGCTATCTCAAAGACTTGCAAGATTGCGTGCGAGAGTGGGCACGAGAGATAGCCACAGCTGCTCCGCTCTCTCTTATGAGGGCGAAAGAAGCTATCGATCAGGGTTATGACCGTGACCTGGAGAGCGGACTTGCCCTTGAGACACGCGCTTATATTCAGCTATTAAACACGAAAGATCGGCTTGAAGGGCTAGCTGCGTTTGCAGAGAAACGCCAGCCTGACTACAAGGGAGAGTGATATTCCATTGGTACTAGATATGATTGACGCCCATGATGACATAGATTTGGAAAAAGAGATCAAGGACCCGGACGCGGTGCCTCTGCCGGTTACGGCATTACTTCTGTGCGGTGGTCGCTCCAAGAGAATGGGGCGTCCCAAAGCTTTTCTTCCCTTTGAAGGCACAACGATGATCTCCCATATTCTCGGGAACATAACAGGATTGTTCCGGGAGATCCTTCTGGTATCAAACGAGCCCGAGGACTTTGAAGATCTCGGAGTGGAC
>JAUIJG010000424.1 GCA_030431355.1 bacterium | reverse complement strand
CTTTACGGCATCGTTATTTTGGTTTTTGCATCGATTTTATTTTCCTTCTTGATGCGCTACGGTCCCCAGAGACCCAAAGCGGTGGAGGTTGTCTCCGGTTGGGTGAGAAAGAGCCGGTCGAAAGAAGACGACTCGCCTCTGGGAGGAGCCACTTACTCATTTTTTAGCCTGGTCATATTTGCCCTGGCTGCCTTTGGTATCCTCCTTCTTGTTCTAAGCTTTTTGTGGCTGCTTGCTTTTGTATCTAAGCCGGATGACCAAACTCTGGAGAGTATGAAACAGTCATCTATACAGGGGGTACATTATATGAAGAGAGCTGATTCGGTTTCATCCGGGGAAAATGATGTCGAAGTAAATGACCTGAGTCTGCTTAAGGCGTACCATAAATTTCTTCTGGAACATGGACTTGGAGCCAGAGCTGCTGAACTTTCGCCTTTGATTTTTAAAGCCGGAGCCGGTATCAGCAAAAGAGAAAATGAGTAAACAGAGTTTGGATAATACTGGTTCTTTCAATAGATTCGAGCCCACCGATAAAGAGCCCGGTAGGTATAGCGACATAGAGAGATTGACCGCTGGTGGCATGGGCGTTGTCTATCGCGCCTACGACACTATCCTTGCTAAACCGGTGGCCATCAAAACTTTGATATTCGATCATCTGCAGGAAGTTCTCGTTCCCCGATTTCAGCGGGAAGCCATGGTGGTCAGTAAGCTCAATCATCCAAATATAGTGAGCATTTTAGATTTCGGAATTTCTAATCAGACCGAACCATATATGGTGATGGATTTTGTGGTCGGTAAGAATCTGGAAGAGCTTGTCGAGGAACACGGCACTCAATCCATAGCGGAAATTGTTGAGATTGGCAGGCAGATTTGCAGAGGAATGGCCCATGCTCATTCAAAAGGGATTATCCACAGGGATTTGAAGCCCAGTAACATTCTCATAGCTGATCAGGCCGAGCCGGGTCATAACGTCCGAATCGTGGATTTCGGCATAGCGAAGATGAATGATGCTGAGCCGGGCGCTATTGAGCAGGAAGGAGCCCTTACCCAAGTGGGTACCGTTGTGGGCAGCCCCCTCTACATGAGCCCTGAACAGGTGCGTGGAGAAATTATTGACGAACGCTCCGACATATACTCACTCGGTTGTGTCTTGTACTTTCTGGCAACAGGCAAACCGCCCTTCAGGGGTGAGACTGCCTTTGATACTATGCAGGAACATCTAAATACTGCTCCCCAGAAGCCTATTCTTGAAGAGGAAGAAGAGCTTGATACGCTCAGTCAGCTAAGTACGGTCATACTTGGTTGTCTCGCTAAAGATGCAGATGAGCGATTCTCTTCTATGAATCAGCTGGATGAAGCGCTGAAAGAGTGCACCACGGTAAAAGTAAAAGAGGAGCCGGAAGAGAAAAAGTACTCCGGGCTAATCAAAACTTTCAGCACCTGGCCTGTATTCTGCGCCCTGGGATTAATTGTTCTAGGAATTGTCTTTCTTCCCAATCTGGTGGAGAAGATTGCCGCCTCTTTTAGTAACTCTGATCAAGTGCAGGAGAGAGAAGTTCCGGAATTGATCAAAGCTTCTATGAAGGAGTACAAGACCTCAAAAGCTAAATTCAGCATCCGACCGATCTCGGAATCAATGGATCAATCTTTTCAGATGTGGAAGCCGCTCAATACTGAATATGTGTCCGATGCAGACATCAGCTATATATTTAGCAGAAAGTTTGACCGGGATCTTATCAAAGGCATTAACTTGCAGTATACATCTGTGACCGATGAGGGCGTGAAAGTTCTGTCGGATTCCGCTCTGGTCTATCTCAATCTAGCCAATACCAAAATCTCTGACAAATCAGCCCGGTATATAAAAAAACTGGTTCATTTAGAAACCTTGATTCTGGACGATACTAAATTCGGTGACGCGGGTCTGGCTGAACTGGAGAACCCAAATATCAGAGATCTTCGCTTGGACTTCTGTGATCAGGTTACGGACAAGGGCTTGAAGACCATTGTCGAGAAGTGGCCGGATCTTCTCGGTCTTGATGTCTCTTCTTGCTCGGCTACAGATAAGGGAATAGTTGTTCTGGGATCACTCAGGCAGCTGGAGATGATCAACTTGAATGGGCTACCGGTGCCTGATGCCCTGGTAGACCAGCTCGCAAAGACTCCCCTGGAGAACATCAGTCTGGTCAGGTCCAAGATCTCGCGCAAGGCGCTAAACAAGTTGCTTGAGATTCCAACCCTGACCAAGATTAATGCCATGAGTTCGGTGGACGACTACAAAGAGTGGCGCCGCTGGGCAGTGAAGAAGTATTCTCCCCGGGTGACAATCCATGACCCCAGGGATATTGAAGAGAAAGTAGTGCCGGAGAAAGAGAAGCTTCCCCTGTTCGCGGACTTTCTGGATGTAAAAGGAATAGACGAGTAAGAGCCTGCGCTGGCTTATGCAGAGGTTACGTCACTTCTAAGTCACGGTACTTATATAGTTTGCATACATGTCAAAACCCCGTTTTTTTTAAGGAGTTCATCGCATGCCTCATTCAGGTGCCGACCATAGTGTCGTAGAAAATGTTCCAGCTATTTCCGAGTCTTCCGAGTCCTCAGGATTTTCCTCCCCCATTCAAATCTGGTCGGCCGACGGATTTCAAGATTTGCAGGAAAGTTACAGCAAAGTATTTGATAAAGGCCAGACCGGTGGAGATAAATCAGCCGATCATCTCTTACCGAAGGTGGAATTTGATTCCAAAGATTCAGCAGTCGATCTGGATTCCCTGGCGGATAAACTTTCCCATGCCGACAATCTGGCAGGTTCACCGGTGGGCAGAATGCTCTCCAACGCAGTGAGCGAAGCTTCGGCCAGGGGCCAGGGCTCTATCGATGATCTTGTCGAAGGACTCAACAAGTTACTCGGACCGGATGGATTATCCGTAAAAGTCAGCCCCGGCGATTCCAATAGAAGACCGATTGCCTCCTACAACATAACCCTGATGGATAGTGATAAAGGCGCCAGTCGCGGCTCAGTGACTGCGGATGGGCGCGGTCTGAAATAGAGTTCTATTATCAGCTCTCTTTTATCGTGTAGCCGAAGCCTTTAATGGTGGTGATATAAGAAGCTTCTCCATCGGCGTCGATCTTGTCCCGCAGGCGGCGGACACATTGTCTGACCGCTTCCGGTGACACATCAGCTTCCATGGGCCAGACCCGGTCTAACAGGGCGTCGGCATCGAAAATATGATTTATGTTCTTCAAAAGAAAGATTAAAACGTCGTACTCCCTGGCCCAGAGCTTTATCTCTTCGCCTTTCCTGGTCACCGTCCTTTTGGCTGTATCGATGACCAGATCTCTATTCGATCTGACTTGTTTTTAGAGCCTGGGGGCGTCTCAAAAGAGCTCTCACCCTGGCCATCAGCTCCCTGGCGCTGAAGGGCTTTGTCATGTAGTCGTCGGCCCCTGAGTCCAGCCCTCTCTCCTTGTCCGAAATGGAAGACATGCCGGTTAGCATCAAGACCGGCGCCACGCCGCCATTTTCGCGGAACCAGCCGCACAAATCTATGCCGTTCATCTCCGGAATGTTCACATCCAGGACGACAAGCTCGTAGACAAAATTGGTAAGCATCTCCCTTGCGGAGATTCCGTTGTCGGATATATCCACCACATGACCTTCTTCGTTCAGCAGGTCTTTTAGCTCGCTTACTAGATTCTCATCATCTTCGACCAGGAGTAATTTTGCCATCTGCTCTCTTTTAGTAAGGGACTATAGTCGGAGTAGGGAAAGCTCCAGTCTCCGGCTGCTCAATTCTAGCGTATTAAGCCGCGGCTTAGATAGTTTTACCAAAATTGCCGGTCCTTCAATCATCATCTTGATCAAGCTCGCAAATTGGAAGGATCAGGCTATACACCGGGGCTCCATGCTCAGTCCAGGTGGTTTTAAGTTCTCCTTTCATACTGTTGAGAATCTCCCTTATGAGACCCAGGGAGATCTCCCAACTCACCTGCAAGCTTTCTCTGGTCTCCTTATTTATTGCCTGGGCATTCGATTCCTCTTTCAAAATTTTGAATACTACCGATGACTTTTCCGGGCTGATGTCAATATTGGTTTCGCTCTCTCCACCGCTAAGATCCATGTGCCTGGCCAGGGATTGCAATATTCTGGAGAAGTAGTCTTCGTCTACGATAATGTATGTTTCTTCTGTCACTTCATCTACCACCTTGCAGCTCACATTTTTATCTTGCAGGCAGTTTTCAATCAGTCTCCGGCATTGTTTAAGGTTGATCAGTTTCAAGTTCAAGTCGAGTCTATTTTGTTGAATTCTGATTAAGTCCAATAGATCATTGGTGATGGAGACAACATGATCTATTGAACCCTTAGCGTTTGCCAATTGGCCTCTAGATTTTTGATCCAGTTCTTTGTCTTTGAGCAGGGTTTCTAGAGATAGAGTTGCGGTGGTAAGAGGACTTCTCAGATCATGGCTTACCATAGCGAGAAGCTCCTGCCGT
>JAUIJG010000423.1 GCA_030431355.1 bacterium | reverse complement strand
GTATGAGTCCATATTTCTGGATGCAATTTTCGGCAACGCTTCCACATCAGACCTATCTAACATTCAAGGTATTTTTCGCCAGTTTCTGCCGGGAATCAGAAACAGCATTTATAAATCCCTGGTGGAGAGTAAAATGCTTGCCAAAGATCCCCAGCGGGATAAAGTGATTTATGGATCTGTCGGCTTCACTCTGGCAGCGCTCGGTGTGGCGGTACTATTTTTGATGGGCGAGACAAACTTTCTCAAAGCAGCCGGTCTCGGGCTGGTTGTGGCAGGAATTCTAGTGGCCGCAGCACCCAAGTTTTTCCCCTTGCGGACGGAGAAAGGTAATAAAGTAATCGACCAGATTCACCAATTTGCCGAGACATTGAGAACGGCAAAAGAGAGAGACTTAGAGGCTAAATTGGCAGAAGATAAGTTCCTCTTTCATAAACTGCTTCCTTATGCCATCATCCTTGGTGTCTTTGAAAAGTGGGCTGCCGCTTGTGAAGACTATGAGGACTTGTCGCCGGACTGGTTCCAGTTCTACGTGGATGGACCGAGGGAGAAATTCTCCGCAAGCAAATTTGCAAAAGATGTTTGGATCGCCACTAAGGTGGCTGGGTTGACTTTTACCGCTCCTCCTCCCCGGCAGTATTCATCCCATACCGTGGGCAAATTCGGAGCACGGAAAGAGCAGGACCACGAAGACAGAGACTGAGTCAGGATTTTGTGGCTGAGAGAGAAAATAAGAGCGGAATATTGGGTTTGTCCGGAATAGTCCACCAGCCGTTCTCTTTGTCTATTAGCTGCATTTGAGGGAACTTCCTGTACATGGCAAAAGGATACTCTTTCAAGCTCGCGATTCTCAGCCCCCGGGAGCTGAGTGCTGTCACGATCTCGCCCATGCTATGCAGCCATTCGTAAGATTTGCGTGGTTTTATCTTGATCTCTTCGCTGGCATAGGAGCCGTCCACATCTAACTCCAGGGTGCTCTTCTCAAAATAGGAGTAGGTTATCTCTACCCTGTTATCCTTCTCTTCAAAAATATCAGCCAGGGGATGCTGCTCCACAATGATGAACCTTCCATCAATCTTCATTTGTTTTTCGATTGTGGTTGCCCAGGCGTTCAGGTCATTAAGCCAACAAAGGACTCCGTAAGAGGTGAAAACTATGTCGAACTCTTGCTCCAGCAATTCAGGCAGGCTGTATACGTCCGACCGGATAAAACGGGCTTGTTCTTCAAGCTTGCATTTACTTGCCAGCTCTCCGGCCAGCTCAATTGCTTTCTCCGATATATCGACGCCGGTGACCTTTGCCCCGAGTCTGGCCATGGACAGTGTGTCCATGCCGAAGTGGCACTGGAGGTGCAAAATTTCCTTGCCTGTTATATCTCCAAGCAATTCTTTCTCAATGGATTTCAATGTGCACTTCCCCCCTAGAAATCCCTGAACATCGTAGTATTGGGATTGTTCGTGTATAGGGGTGAGCTCATTCCACAGAGCTCGATTAGATTCTATCTGTTCATTCATCGGTTTCTTTTTCAGCGTTCTAGATAATTGGATACTTTAGATTAAGCCTGGAATGTTCTGGGAGGCTCAGGCGGCTCCAGTTGAATATGCGCTTCGTTGGAGATCATCGGCTGTTCAGCGTACTGCCCAAATCTGGTTTCAAGACCCAGTCCGGATATTCCCAGCTCTTCCAATTCTTTGGCGTCTGCCTGATCGGATACTTCTCCGGTGCTTGGTGCCGCAATTGCTGTTTGCAGCATCTCGGCGTAGGCAGAGCGAATCTCTGCTGCGTCCCGGTATGCCATAAATACTCTGGCTCTTTCCTCTTGTTCTTTAATGTATAGAGGCTTCAGTTCGTCTTGATCCGCACCGAGCTTTTTCACTGTTTGAGAGAGCCCTAGATTATCCGGACCAATCTCATCCAGTTGAGCCAGGATCTGAGGCTTGTCACCATCCGCGGTGTCGCTGTGCAAGTATTTGTTAATTAGTTCTACCGCTTTCACCCTGTTGGTGTGGAGGGGGATCTTTTTGAGAGAGTCGTATACTCCGTCAATTCCCTGGCCCAGCTCTTCACCGAGCTCATAGAGCCTTTCAAAGCGTCCGGAGTCATAACCTTCTTTCACATATTGATTTGCCGCGTCGACAAGATGTTTGTCGCCCAGATTAATTGCTTCTCTGAACTTTGGTTGTTCTTCCCGGAAGTTTTTTATGTTTTTCGCTTCCAGCTCTCCCACGGTGCCTTCGAAAGCTTCTCTGCCTTTGTTTGGAGCGAGGTTTTCCGGTTCGGCCGGTTTTGATTTTGGCTCTAAAGATTCTTCTTCTCCGCCTTCGATAAAACCTTTGAAGAGTTCTCGGAAGAGCCTCTCAGCCTCTTCGTTGCCCACCGGAGCGTCCGGCTCCATCTTACCCTGCACCCTTACTGTGTCGTCGCCTACTTTTGTGAGTGCTTCTTCCTGCATTCTGCTAAGAGCGCCGTTCTCCTGGGCGTTCGAGTCAGTACCTGTCAGGTCCTGGTCTGATGTTTTTACTTGCAGGTTGGGAATTTCTCTTTCTGTCATAGCGTTCTCGGTCCTGAGTTTGTGTTTCGGCTCCTTGTCGTATATACCCGGATCGGACCAAATTTTGACTGTAAATTCTTAAACCCTGGCTATCAAACAACCTGGCGGTTCTTGGTATCCGGTCCGCTCCAGCGAACTCCATATTTCTGGCTAAGTTCCACTATCTTTTCGGGACCACAGGCCATGGAAGCCGAAATAACTCCGCCGGACGAATTTTTGGAATGGTCCCGGGAGAGGGTCTCCTTAATAACCAGGCAGACAATGGCGGCTGTCAATCTATAAGGATTCATGCCTTTTATCTCCAGTCTCTTGGTTGTCACTTCTTTCTCTCCGGCTCTCTTGCCCCGACCTTCCGCGCATATCAAAAATGCGGTCTTTCCTTGTTTTGATTCTTCGATGGCCTGGTCACTGCGTTCTATCAGACTTTTCAGCGTCTTTCGAAAGGGAGCGTCCATCTTTCTGCCGTTAAATAGTTTCATGGCCATGAATGAGACTGCGCCGGTTACCAGGGATGGATTCTGAGAACCTAGAAAAGTTCTGATTGTTTCCACCTTGGTATGTAGTGGCGCTAGAAAAACCTCTCCGCCCGGAAATGGGAATCGTGCTCTCACATCGGGGAATGCGCAGCTGTATCGACTTACCCCTTTTCCTGGTTGAATAAGGCTATTACCACTATTGACTCGGTGATAGGATGGAGTGGTCATGGCTGCTATGACACTATTGTTGGTGCCTCTGCTGGTGGCTATGTTCTTGAACGAGTAAGTTATTTCTACCTCTTCCAAATGTTCGAATTCTTCTGCCAGAATTCTAATAGCCGTCTCGCCGAAGCAAAACTCAAAAGCGGCTGAGGGGACAAGGAGTATGCTTTTCTCCAGGGAGAGTTCTCCGTAATTGTCGATTACTTGTTTAATGAAGTGTTGTTCGCCGGTAATGTCCAGATAATTGATTCCCTTATCCAGGCAGGTCTTGATGACCTGTTCGCCGTAGAGGGTAAATGGGCCTACACAGTTGGCTACCATGGCCGATTCATCGATGACGCTCTCAATTGAACGGCGGTTTTCGATATCAAGCGTTCGGAGATCGATATCTCCCCCTAGCTCTTGGGCAAAACTTTCGAGATTTTCTTGATTCCTGGCGGCCAGTCGCAGAGGGATATTTTCCGCGTTTAAGAACCGTGCTATGTGTCTTCCCGTGGTACCTGTTGCTCCAAGAATGACTACCTGTTTCATGGATATTCCTATATATGCATTCGTAGATGTGTTCGCTTTAGATAATGTACATACAAGTAAAGATTGTTGGATGATTTCAAGATAAGAATATGACTTTTCTGATAACCTTTGCCAACAAGTATTAGCAAAAATCTAGTGGTTGCTAGGAGCTGGTTGAACGCGAGGATATCTTTATCGTGCCTGGAGCTAAGATAACATCGATGGGAGTTGGCGTGCCTCCCGGTCTTCTCACCAACGAAGATCTGGAGAAGCTGGTTGAGACCTCCAACGATTGGATTGTTGAGCGGACGGGAATTTTAAGTCGGCATATTGTCGAAAAGGGTGTTACTTGTTCCGATCTTGCCGCCGAAGCGGCCCAGCAGATCATTGACAAGACAGGTATCGACCCGACAACCATCGATCTGATCATTGTTGCCACCATTACCCCGGATATGATGCTGCCCGCGACAGCCTGTCTGGTGCAGGATAAGATTGGCGCCAAGGGGGCCTGGGGCTTCGATATGTCAATAGCTTGCTCCGGTTTCCTCTATGCCACCCAGGTAGCAGCCCAGTTCATCAAGACCGGACATCACACCATTCACAAAGCTTTTGTGCCGTGTGCGCAAGGGGTCCATCGCCGCATAAGGGTACTGTGCCAATGATGCGTTTACCCAGTTTGCAGTCTTTTCCTTGGCTTCTTTTTTGGAGCGCTCAAATTCATTTTTGGTCAGCACGGTTGGCC
>JAUIJG010000422.1 GCA_030431355.1 bacterium | reverse complement strand
AGTTAAAAAATCTAATTTTGGATTTGAATCTAATTCTGATTTAAGTGGTTTTGGATCTTTTGAAGGTTAAGGTAGTTTTGGGAGTCTTTTAGATCATAATAAAGGAAGTGTTAATGCTACTGGAAATGGTCATAATATGAAAGCTAATGTTAAATCTCATAATAAAAAACAAGTTGTTTTAGAAGGTCCCGACGGAAAAGAGATTGATCCTTTTAATCCGCCTGAGTCCCATATCATCAAAATCTTGAACTTCCACTCGGTTATGCTCGGTGAAAATGGCGAGCAGGCCATGACCAAAGATGAGAAGCCTATCTTGATGAAAGGTATCCAGTCAATCTATCGTGAGTGCGCCACCGAAGGTCGTGTTCCAGTGGAGTCGGACCTGGTTAACTGGCTCAAGCGTGAAGCGCAAGCCAACGCCGGCTCCAAGCGCGGCGATACCTGCGAAGACCTGGTCAACAGACTCAGTCTCTACTGTCGCGGTGCTATCTACGGTCGTCTCTTCGATGGTCAGACCTCTATTCCTGAAAATGCCAAACTGATAGTTTTCGATACTTCGGATCTGTCTCACGATAAGACCTTAGAAGCCGTGGTCACTCTCTTCGTTTCGGACTATGTTCTTAAGAACGCTGCCGAGCACAAGAAAAAGCAGATGGCCAAAGGTAAGCCGGCTCGTTTCGTATTCTGTATAGACGAGCTCTGGAGACTGTTGCGCTACGAGGGTGGTAAGACACTCGTGGAAGACGCCTCCCGTACATCCCGTCACTTGGGTCTTCTCTTCATCGGAATCTCCCAGGAGTTAGGAGATCTTCTCCGGGACGAGCGGGCGCGCAACCTAGCCACCAACAGCTCTTTGAAAATTATTCTCGGTAATGACCCCAGTAACTTTGATCTGATTAAAGACGCCTGCGGTCTCACCGAAAACGAAATGAACTCAATCGGACATCTGACCAGGAAGAACAGAGAATACTCCGATGCCTTCCTTGTCTATCACAAGATGTCGCGCGGTGTGGTCCGGCTTGTGGTACCAAGATTCATGTACTGGGTAGCCACCACCGAACCTAATACCGACCAGCCGATGAGAGCAAGAATGATAGAGCTTTGCAAAGGTGATGCTCGCTGGGCTTGTCACCTCCTCGGTCAAGGCTATACCCCTGAAAATTTCACCCCCGATCTGCTGATGGCAGGTTAATGAGGCTAGACGAAGATGTTTGATTATCACGCAGGAGAAAAATATAAGCTCATACTGATCATGTGTGTGGCAGTGGGTTTCCTTGGTGGAGTTTTCGTCACCGCGATTCTCTTTCCGGCTCCGGCGCCCCAAGCGGCCAAGTCAAAAAGACCAAAATGGGCTGATCATCCTGATGTAACCGGTAAAGCTGCTCCCATGACCGCCGATGGCCGCTATGCCACCGATGGTGTCAGCACCATGCCGCCGGGAGCACAATCCTATAATCCTGCCGATGAGATGGCCAGCATGACCCTTATTCAGCAATGGTTGCCCAAAGCCTGGGACCTCAGCGCCGGAAGCGCCACCCAGAGTCAACAGGAAGCAATAATGTACATGACTCCTGAATGCGCCAGCGCTTATCGTCAGAATATCTGGACAACCGAGATGGCACAGCAAGTTGAGCAGTCCGGTTTGCAGAGCCAGTTTGAAGCCAGCAATATTACAGTGGGCTCCCGCAAAGAAGATGGATCGGTGGTCATTCTGGTGACCGGTCAGCAAGTTCTCCAGGTGCCGGGTAAACCATCCCAGGCGAGACCGGTGAATATCGAGTACCTGGTCAAGAAGACCTCGGACGGATTGAGGATAGCCGGTATAAGCGAAGGCAACAGTTAGATAAATCGAAAGCTTTAGAAGACAGACAGACAGACAAGAGGCGTAGGTTCCTGAAATGACATACAGAAAGCAGACAAATGAAAGAGGAGAAGTCATCGGTTACAGAAATTCCGAGACCGGTGAATCCGTATCTGCCAAAGAGTTCGAGAAGCAGATGCAGATGCAGCAGATGCATCAGCCTGCAGCCCATCATCAGGCGATGATGCCGACCGCGCCCATGGCCATGAATCAGCCGCACCAGGTGCATATCCCCGGTGAAGGTGTTTTCCACGCCACCGACGGTGTACAGCCGAGAATGCCTCATGGAATGAATGGCATGACCGCCGGACAGCCAATGACATCAGGTATGAATCAACCATTCTCTCCTGGCCTGGCCCAGCCTGTTATGCCTTCCAACAATCCTCACTCCAGCCCGCTGGTACAGCCGGGAGCGCATCTTCTTACTCCTAACGGAAAAGCTTCCTTGCCGGGTATGCCCCAGGCCGCTGGTACTCCCGGCGGTGTTCACTCGCCTCTACCGGGGACCACGCTGGGAGGACATCATCCTGCCAACGCGGTGCCTTCTACCATCAGTGATCCCACCCAGGGCAAACCGCCTACAAGTGGCGCGAAAGTACAGGGTAAGAGTCTTCGTCTTGAAGGAATTCCTCATGCTCATCCTCAGCAGCATAGTAAAGCGCACCAGAAACGCGCCCATGGTTTCCTCGATGCCACATCGGTAGCCATTCTGCTACCTACACTTGTCTTGCTTGCTCTCATTATCGCCGCCGCGCATAAGAAGAGATTGTTCCCCTGGCAGACCATCAGAACTTTCAACCCGCCTTCCGGTCTTTTAACCCCCAGGGATTATGAGCGTTCTTATCTCTGTCCGCCAAACCTGAGACGTCATGGTCGGATGGGCAAACGCAATCCGAACGCCACCTGGACCGATGAGGATGGAGTGGTTGTGCCTTTCGGTTTCCTTGCCAGGACTCACCTGCCTATCACGATTCCGATGGGAAGACTGCCTAACAAAAACATGTTCGTTGTCGCTCCGTCCGGTTCAGGTAAAACGACCTTGATGCGTGCGATCATCAAATCTTTGCTGGCTAAGCCCTGCGTTATCATCGCCTTAGAAGCAAAAGCCAACGATCCTAACCTGGATGAAAAGAAAGAAGGCTTCAAGTACACGGTATTGCCTGAAGCTCAGCATGCCGGATTCAACACCCTTTATTTCAACCCGTTGGACCAGGACTCCATTCACTGGAACCCGCTTGATCTCTCGCCTATTCAGTTTGCGTCCTCCATCGTTCAGGACATCAACGCCCTTGACGCGGAAGAGCAGCACTGGGCTGAGCGTGATATGGGATACATCGAAGGACTTTGCCAGCTCCTCAAATGGGGTGCCGTGCAAGTGGTCAAAGAAGATGAAAACGGCTCCGCTTCTGATTTCGAACCGGTTCCCTGCAACCCGCGCGGTCTTATGAAACTGGTCAACAACAGAAGAAACATTGTCGAGTCTTTGAGACAGTTGAAGGGACGTTCCGACATCAACGCCACTGAATTGAGTGAATTGACCCAGCGTCTCTCTTCTATCATCAGAACCGACAACGATTGGGATAAGAACATTCAGGGTGTTCGTGGACGTCTGAGAATGTTCAAGAACGAAGGCATCATGAGAGTTACCGAGAAGTCGAATATCAAAATGAATGATGTTATGCATTCGCCTTCCGTACTTATCTTCGGTGCTCCCGCCTCCCTTGGTCCTGACGCTGAGTCTCTGGCTGCCTGCTTCGTTCACCAACTCCAACAAGCTTTGCACACAAGATATGGTACAAAGTCAGTTCTTCCTCTGTTTGCTTTCTTCGATGAGTACCAGACATTGAACATCGACCTTGCCGGTAGATTGTCTGCTATCGTCCGTGGTGCTAACGGTGGATTGACAGTAATCCTACAGAACATCTCTCAGATTACCTCCGGTGGCAGCGCCGCCCAGGCTGAGGCTGAACTGAGAACTATATTCTCTAACTCGGCGATAAGAGTTTGTCTCCATAACGCTGATGAACAGACAGCAGCTTTCTTCTCGGAAGAAGTCGGCAAACATGCTGTGATTGTCCCTGGTATAGCCGATCACTACCAGGCAACCGGATTCGGTATCTTCCCGACATCCTGGAACAGAATTCACTCCCAGCAGGTTGTAGCTCGGGTGGATCCGGATGGTATCAAGCGAATGGAAAAACACCACGCGCTTGTCTATCTTGCTCCTGCCGGCGACCCTGAATTTGGTGAGACCAAGCCGTTCATGGTCGACCTGAGAGGAATTGAAGAGATTGCCAGACTGCACCTCTTGCACAACGTTACCTCCCGCAACGGCGGTGGTGCCGGTGCTCCTGGAGCAGCTCCTGTGCCCGGCGGAGCCGGACAGCCGGCATTCGCCTCGGTCACCCATCCTGCCGATGCCATCAACACTGCTTTCTCCGAGTCTCCCGCAGGAGGACAATCTCCATCCCAAGGGGCTCAGGGCCAGCAGGGCGGACAGGAAGTACCGTCCATGGCAAGACAGGTTACCGACGCAGCCCAGCAAGTTATAGGACAGCTTTTCGGCAAACCCGGTGAGGGTGAGGCTACGCCGGCAATGGCCGGTGCCGGAGCCCAGGGCGGAGGCGCACCCTTTGCCCAGGTCCC
>JAUIJG010000421.1 GCA_030431355.1 bacterium | reverse complement strand
AGCCCCGTGTGGAGACAAAACCAAAACCGGAAGTAGAATACAAACCGAAGCCGGAACCGGCCCCCAGAACAAAAGAGAAGTTTCAGGCGCCGAAAGCTATTTCAGCAGACTACCTGTTCGATGATCTGGAGTCTAAAGTGGCTCCTCAACCGGCTCCTGTGCCTGAAGCGGTTCATATCCCCGAACCGGAGCCGACTCCAGCTCCTGAGCCTGAACCAGTAGTCAAGTCAGATTTAGAAAGCCTTCTTGACCGGGCCGAAGAATCCCTTCCCCAGGAAGAGGTATCACTAGACAAGTCAGCTCAAGACGATCAGGTCAAAGAAGACGAAGGTAGCGCCCTGGATGATTCGGTCAGCGGTCTTCTCTCAAAGCGCTTCATGGAGCTATCCGACGACGAAGAAGAGCCTGTCAAGGCAGAGGTTCCAAAAGAGGAACCTATAACTCCTCCGGAAGAAGCAGCCAAGGATATCGCTGCAGCCGTAGAGAGCGAAATCGCAGATTCCCAGGACAAAGTTTTTGGTACCGGTGTGGATTCGGAGATAGATGACATATTCTCCAACCTGGCCCCGGAAGAAGCGCAGAAAGAGGTGGGTGAAACCTCTGCGGCCAAAACGGCTGCTCCGGAAGCGAAAGAAGAAGAAGAGAAACTTTTCGATCAAGACGTCGGCTCGGAGATAGACGACATATTCTCCGGACTGGCTCCGGAAGAGGCCCAGAAGGAAGTGGGCGACGTCTTACCGGCTAAAAAAGTCGAGCAGGCAGAAGAGAAGCCCGAAGAAAAAGAAGAAGAAGGCGATGGCATCTTCAAGCTCAAAGATGATGACGTGGACGATATCTTCGCCGGTCTGACCACGGAAGATCAAAAAGATGTTGATGCGGCATCCCTGGCCAAGGTTAAGGAAAGAACCGCTCAGGAAGCGGAGCCACAGGCAGAAGAAAAAACCTCCACCGCTCCGAAAACCGGAAAACAGACCGGAGACATGCCGGCTCTGAACAAAGAGCAAGCCGAAAAAATAAGGGAGCAAGCAAGCAAACCCGGACGCTTCTCCGATACCCTCTCCAAAATCCCCAGCCTCAAAAATACGGTTGAAGGATTACTCCACAGCCTGGAAGAGGAGCAGGGTGCTCAGGACCTCGATGATGATACGGATCTCGATATGGAGCCGGAAGAAGAAATTGTTCCGGAAGAAAATCTCAGCCCCGAGCAGAAAGCAGCCCAGGATGCCGCGAAAAAGCTAAAAGATTTCGGCAGACTATCCAGCAAAGCGGTAGCCAAACCGGCGACGGAAAGCGAATCCCAGGGCACCATGAAAACCATCGGCAAATTGCTCATAGATAAGCAAGCCGTGGAAAAAATCATCAAGTCCGGAGAATCTAAAGAGCTGGGCAAAGGTCTCTCCAACGCCCGCATAATTTCTGCGGCAAGAGGCAAAGGCATAAGTGACCTGCTCACAAAAATCGACCTTTACGATGGTGTCGTTGGTAGTATCGTTGTCGGTCATGACGGACTGGTGATGGCTTCAACCCTCCGCGAAGGTTGGGACAAGGATATGATGGGCGCTCTTTCAACTGCATTGCTCAGCACCTCCAATCTGACCACCAAGAAGCTCGAAATCGGCAAACTGAGACAGATGGTTATGCTCACCCAGGACAATGGTCAGGCAAAAACCACCGTGTTGACGGATGTAGATGTGGGCATTCTGGCGGTATTCGTAGAGGAGACAGACGTCGCTAAGATTGACGGACTGTTGACCACGATCCAGGAAACAATACATGGGTAGTCCACCTATAAAGATTGACGGATAAGAAAATGACAAGCCCCAAACAAAAATCAGAACATATTGAAGTTGGCGAAAAGGCACCGGAATTCGATCTACCTGCTTTTCTGAAAAAGGACGGGGAAGTCCGTGTCAAGCTGGCAGATTTTAAAGACAAAAAGAATCTGGTGCTGGCCTTCTATCCCAAAGACATGACTCCTGGATGTACCAGAGAAATGAGTGAGTTCAGCGAACAGCTAGATATTTTCGATCACAAAGACACGGTTGTCTTGGGAATCTCCGCCGATTCTCTGGAAAGCCATAAGAAGTTTTCCGAGAAATACGAACTAGAGTTGACTCTTGTAAGCGATGATCAGTTGCAAACGATCAACGACTATGGTGTCAGCAAAGACGGAAAACCTCGAGCCGAGCGTGTTCTCTTTGTTATCGACAAGCATGGCGTGGTCAAGCACATTCAGAAAGGCATGCCTGATTACCAGGCTTTGCTCTACGAGATCGAGCAGCTGGACTAGACAGACCATATACTGTCAGAGATATTGTTCAGCTCCTATTTACTTGGACCAGCCTTGTCGAGCGCGTCTAGAACTAGATCCTGGGTCAGGATTCCATCCGGCAAAGGATGGGGCTCCGCTGGTCGTCCGGCTGGGAACACCACATAAAGTGGCACGCCAGACCGCTCAAATCGGGAAAGTAGTTTTGTGATATCGGGATCTCTATTGGTCCAGTCGGCTTTCATCGGCAGCACATTCAACTCTTTTAGCTTGCCACGAACCGCGTCGGTTTCGATAACGGTCTTTTCGTTCACCTTACAAGTCAGACACCAGTCCGCGGTGAAGTCTAGAAAGACTGTTTTGTTTTCATTCAAAGCTTTATTAAGAGCCTCCACCGAAAATGGTGTCCACTCTATTTCAGAGCCGGTCTTCACCACCTCTCTCTTTTCGACACCGGTCTTGGAATTGGTCAAGCCAAGCATAATAGAGGGCTGGAGATAGATGAAAAGGTAAAATCCAAGAGCGGAAACCAGGGCGGCCATAGACCAGACCTTGACTTTCTGGGCGCTGGAAGAACCAAGGTCGGTGAACCGGCTTACTATCCAGGCGGAAAGTGAGACTGTCAAAAGAAAGAAACTGGTCCACATAACTCCCTCGGAGCCAACCTGACTGGCCAGCACTCCCAGAAGCCAGATAACAGTGGCCAGCATCACAAAACCCATGGACTCCTTAAACTTCTCCATCCAGGCACCGGGCTTAGGCAGAAATTTCATCCAGCGCGGTTGGGCTGTTAGCACCAGATAGGGCAAAGACATACCCAGACCACTGGCGAAGAATATACCCAGCACCACCAGGGGTGGCTGAGCGAACGCAAATCCAAGGGCAGCTCCCAGAAACGGCGCCGTACAAGGAGTAGACAGTGTGGTGGCAAGCACCCCTTTAAAGAAGGTACCCAGATAACCCTCTCGACTGGCCAGCTGATCCAGTTCATCCTGCCCTGCGGACATGGAGACATAAAACAATCCAAACAAGCTCAGTGAAAGAAGCAAAACGATCACGCACATACCGATTATGAAACCGGGATATTGAAACTGGAAGCCCCAGCCCACCGATTGTCCTGCGGCCCTGACTGCAAGAACGATGGCTGCCAGAGCAAGGAAGGCACTGATAATGCCGGCGGTGAAGACCAGCCCAAGAGCCCTCACTCTTCCAGGTTCTTCGTCGGCCTGCTCAAGAAAGCTCATCACTTTGATTGCAATGACCGGGAGGACGCAGGGCATGAAATTGAGAATAAAGCCTCCCACCATGGCAAATCCGAGGAAGTAAAAAATATTCTGCTCTTCATCTTCCTTGGCTTCATCACTCTTGAATTTACTATCAAGAACAGAAAAGGTGTCGCCTCCTTTTGCCTGGTCGGCTGTGGAAGAGACACTACCGGTGAAGCCAACTTTGCCGAATCGCTCAGCGTCTTTTGATTGCTCCGGTTTTGAATCGGAAGAACCTACTTTCACTTTCGCTTCCACGACCGCCTCGCCGGGAACGCATACATCTTTGCAAGAGAGCCACTTAACTTCAGCTTTTATAACAACTTCCGAACCGGGCTTCAGTCCTTCAGGAACGGAAATTTCCGAGGCGAGAATTGTCGAATCGCTGTAGCCAAATGTTACCAGACCGGTCTCTTCAAAACGCTTCGGCTTCTCCCAGAGGATCGGTCCGGCTTGAAATCCCTCCGGCAGCTGCCACTTCAAATCCGTGGCCATTCCGGAGTCGCCGGGGTCTTTGTAGTAAATATGCCAGTGTGGTTTGAGGTCAAAAATCACCCCGGCTTTAACCTTTTGACCAGGAATAAGTTCCTGGCTCTCAAGCACAAGCCTGGGCTCCACATAAACATCTTCTGCTGCTGCAACCGCACCACAGGCGCTTCGGCTGGCCTCTTCCAGGGATTTCAGGCCGGTCGGCAGGTCTCCGGCAAAGGAGAGAGGCAAAATAATAAGTGCCGCGAGAAACAACCAGACTGAGGCCAACTTAAAAGACAGCGATGAAAACACTACATAGATCTCCAGAGAGTTGCTTTGATAAGAATATCAAAAAGCAAGGGAAGATCTTCAGGGGACGCTCAGGGAGTTTTGAAGGTTTCCCTGTTGGCATCTAACCTGTTAGATTCCGCAACACTAGCGTATAGCTCAGCGCTTAAACGCTTCTGCCTCTCCTGGCTGTAGTAGGAATCACGCACCAGGCC
>JAUIJG010000420.1 GCA_030431355.1 bacterium | reverse complement strand
TCGGTAACTGAGCCGACTAAATTCGTCTCTTTATCAGGCAATATATCTATGCCAACAACTTCATGACCGTCTGACCGTAACTTTCTACACAAGGCTTCGCCTAGATGCCCTGAACTTCCTGTGATAACAACTTTCAACTCAGTTCTATTTGTGAAATTCTGGTGAAACTACTGGGCATCCAGATGAACCTTCCCTATGAACACGTCAGCGAGAACGAATTGAATCTAACTCTTTCTCTTCTGAAATGGTGCGCTGAAGATGATGACCTGAGAATCATCATTATGCAAGAGAAGGTAGAGGTCTGGAAGAAGCGGCGGGAGATGACCCTTGCTCATAATTTGATAGATCAAGGTAAGTTTGGTACCGCCATCAGTGTTTTCGAAAAGTATGAAGGTAAGTGCGGTGTGAATGTTGTGCAGGCTTATGAACTCTGGTCTATGCGTTACTTTACCATCGCCCTGGAGAATCAGGAGCATTCAAAGCTGGCGCTTGTGGATGGTTATGCCCTGGGTTGCGCCATAGAGATAATCAGCACCCTAAAAGAGAGGGATGGACTGAATAAAGACTTTGCTCTTAGAGTAGCCGCCCTTATTGGGCGCTCCAATCCCGAGGGAATGGAGCAACATCTTGAAGTGTTGGTTGATGTATTCCGCTCCTGCGGAGATGACTTTATTGAGGTGCTTGAGGTTCTTTACGATAGTCTTCCCTCCTTGCGCTCCTCTCTTTCGGTGGCGGAGTTGCAAGGCCTGGAAGAGGACGATGGTACCGAAGGTGATTCCATTTTTAGCGCTCAGCCAGGCTCTGATTCTGAAACTGACTCTTCTCAGATTGGCGCCGGCAATGGCTCTCAGTCATCCAGCTCTGTTCTAGCGGTGCGGACAAAGTCTCGGGTGGATGAGAAATTGTGGAAAGCTCTACACCGTGCGCTATTTCTGGTAGACCGTGAGCGCTACGGAGAGGCGGTAAAGGCTTTTGCTGAGTTTGAGAAGCTGGATAGGAAAAGGCGCTTTCAAGTAGACGCGAATATAGCCCTTGGCTTTTGCCAGTATCTTCTCTCCAACCACCGTTTGGCCAAGTCTTATTTCGGCAAAGCGGTGGCTGAGTCCAGGGGGGCAAGTATCGATGGCTCCGACCGGCTGGAGAACTATTATCGCGCCGCGGTAAGCCTCACCCAGTTCGCCCT
This sequence comes from bacterium, assembly GCA_030431355.1. The sequence goes on along the minus strand of JAUIJG010000420.1, from coordinate 3,331 downwards.
GGGAAGAGAGCTTGGTAAGAATAAAGTGAGGACTATTATAGACCCGTCGGCCCAGAAGAAAGATATCTACAGGGTTGGTGCCGCTTTGATCAACGAGACCATCGAGCTGGAATCCGACCTGGCTTTGAGATTGGCGGATCACCTGTTTGAAGAAGCAGAGACCCATGAGAGTCTTCAGCACATGGATCACGCCCTCACCTGCTACGAGGCGGCCCTTGTTATTTATGGTGTCAATAGTGGTGAGCGATTATTGGAGGTTGTCGATTGCCTGGACGCTGTAAAACAATACGATTACGCAGCCAGGAAACTGAGAAGCAAACACATAGAGTGGCTCATTTCCAGGGAGGATTGTCAAAACCTCTTGCTTAAACTGGCCAGGAGGCATATCCGTACAGCCAATGTGGCTTCCGTTATTGAGATATATGAGAAAGAAGAGATTTTGCTATCCGGCTACATTACCGAAGTGGAGAGAGACCTGTTTATAGAGAAGTTGACCCGGCTTCTGACGAGCAATATCCCACCGGAGAGATTTCTGGTGCAACTGGTGAAAGACCTCAAAATTTTAGACCGGGATAATAAGCTCGACAAGGAGTTTGCTGAAAAAGTCGGGGGCTTCATTGAGACCAATATTCCCGGCTGCGAAAAAGCTAGAAGAGAGCGTTTGAAGAAAGGTCTTCTGGAAGTGGCGGAGCTGTTGGAGGGACTGAGTTCGCTATCAGCCTTTAAAATCAATGAGTGTTTCAGAGCTGAGAAAGATACTAAATAGAGTGCCTGGATAGAGTAGATAAATTTGACCGGTTCGAGACTCAAATTTTCCATCCCAGCTCTTCCAGCGCTTCTTCGAGACCCACTCTCATGCGCTGGCAATAATTCAAGGCTATAACTGCTTTTTCCAGCTTCAAATCGCCTCTTTCTATCAGGGCCTGGCACTTGATGGAGGCGTGGAGGGTTTTGTTATCGAGAAAGCCGCTCTGTACCAGCCATTTGCTTGTGGCGGCGGTACTTGTGTCTTCCAGGTGGGACGCCTGGGCGTAAGCGTTGTTATCTATTATGCCTGCGTGTAATAGCAATTTAAGAACAGATACCACTGCCGAGGGCTGCTCTTTTCCGGTAGAGGGATGTACAGCATAGAAAGTGCCGGACTTTGTCTGTTTGGCTACCCAGTTCTCTTCTGCTTCCTGGTTGTTTTCCTGGGCAAGTCTCTCCAGCTCCAGGCGTAACTGCTTGGCTTCTTGATAGCGTTTGTCCGGATTCTTCTCCAGGCATTTGAGAACAATGGCTTCCAGCTTTTTGGGTAGGGTGAGATCAGGTCTCACCATACCGAAGGAGGGGGGCATTATATTGACGTGGAGATAGATGGTTTTGTAGGCGTTCTCCCCTTCGAAAGGGCGTTTCCCGGTGAGGGCTTGGTACATAACACAGCCCAGAGAGTAGATGTCCGAACGGGCATCCAGATTCTCTCCTTTGCATTGTTCCGGGCTCATATAAAAGGGGCTTCCAAAAATATCGCCGGTCTGGGTAATATTCTGCTCTTCTTTGCCGCTGTGGCTGTGCTTGAATACCTTGGCAATGCCGAAATCCAGGAGTTTCACGATGTTGACGTTCTGCTCGGTTTTGATCATCATGATATTGCTTGGCTTCACGTCCCTGTGCACTACCCCTCTTTCGTGGGCATGAATGAGGGCCGAGAGGGTCTGGTAGAAGATCGTGAAAAACTGACTCAGTTTGAGCCTGTTTTGTGCTCTTAGATGCTGTTCCAGGCTGTTGCCGTTAATGTACTCCATCACCATGAAAGGCAGGCCTTCATCGGTAAAGCCATGATCCGTGGTCTTTACGATATTGTCGTGGCCGAGGGCCATGGTTGCTTTGAATTCCTGTTCGAAACGCTTTCTGGGATCATTGTTGGTGTTGATGCCTTGCTTGAGAAGGTGAGGGTGCAAGACCTTTACCGCCACGGTTTTGCCTGTTCTTGTATCCGTAGCGCAGTAAACCCGGCTCATTCCACCGGAGCCGATCTCGTTTTTTACTTCATATCTGTCGAGGAAAAAGGAGCCAGTGGGCTGAGCATCGGGAATCTGTCTGTAGCTGGCTTCCGATTCTTCCACCTGGTTCTCTTCCGTTATCACCGGCACAGATGCCGGCGGCGCTTCGGGTCTGGCGCCTAGAGCACGGGTTTTCTTTACCCGTTTGAGAATCAGGTTGTAAATTTGCTCAGGATTCTCAGTGGAAATATTCCAAAACAGAGTCGGCGGCTCTTCTTCCAGGGTGGAAAGAACCCAGGTTGGACTATTCTCCTGTTTGGAGATATAAGTAACGGTGAGGCGATACTTTTGACCGTCCGGTAGGCAGAATTTCACTTCCTGGGATTGGGGGGCTGAGTCTTCCGCTTCGGACATTAATGCCGCTAGCTGGGTTCTGGAAGGCGGGCTGGCTAGTACCTGAACGTCGGCACTGGCATTTTCGCCCGGTCCCGTGGACTCACTTCTTTGACCCTGATTGGTCATCAATTTCTCCGCCAAAAAAGATTATCTCTAATGAGGTCTTACCCATTAAACCCAAGGATCACTACCTTGTTAATATAGATAATCTTGTTATATGGAACATCGGGCTCTGATTTAAAGAATATGGAGCCGACGGGGGGATTCGAACCCCCGACCTACGGTTTACGAAACCGTTGCTCTACCAGCTGAGCTACGTCGGCACGGCAATCATTATAGGCACTGCCGGGTTTCCTGTCTCCAACTTGGCAATAGTCTTTACTTCTTGGAATATATGTAGCGGATATCTTTTGGGGCTAAATGTTTAAAAGTCGTCCCGGCATGTGACTTCCAGGTTAATTTACCTGGTTCTTTTGGGTATGTTTAATATGTATGATATAAATAAATCAGAGGCACGCCTGACTTTCGAATTTTTTCGGAAGCCTTGAAATAGCAAGGGATGGGCGAGAGCCTTTGTGAAACATAGATGCAACCCGAAGCCGAGCTTGAACAGTCGGTTGTTGTCGAGAGGACTGGTGAGTAAAGGGGCGCTATCGAAAGCGTCATCACCGGAGAAAATCTCTCAGAGAAGACCGAAGGGAATCGTAAGGTCGAAATTGGTGTCACATACGATGCCGATTTCCGGGCGATGGATCACTTGAAAATGGGCTAGCGGTGCCGCATACTATGTGCAAGGCACAAAATGCTTGTTTTTGAATGAAAATTGAATATTCTTAGATGTCGCGTTCGAAAGGTTTGAGGGCGGTATCGCTAGTGGTGCCCATCTTTTGTGAGCGAGGCGCCCTAAATGCTTGTCGTGGCACGGTTTTCGGGGATTCGCGTTTTGTGGGTTG
>JAUIJG010000419.1 GCA_030431355.1 bacterium | reverse complement strand
CGTTGGCTAAGGCTATCGCTTTCAATTGCTTTGAGATACAGAACAAGCAAATTTATTTCACTGAACAAGTAGATATTTAAGAAGAGGAAGAAAAACTAATGGCTAAGCAAATTAGTTATGACGAAAAAGCCCGTCGTGCCCTCGAGCGTGGTGTTGACCAGGTAGCTAATACCGTTAAAATCACCCTTGGACCGGCTGGTCGTAATGTTGTTTTAGAGAAGAAATTCGGTGCTCCCCAGATCATCAATGACGGCGTAACCATCGCTAAAGAGATCGAACTGGAAGATCATCTTGAGAATGCTGGTGCTCAACTCGTTCGCGAAGTTTGCACCAAGACAAACGATGGCGCCGGAGATGGTACTACCACCGCTGCCGTTCTCGCTCAAGCTATGATCAAAGAAGGTCTCAAGAACGTTGCTGCCGGTGCTAACCCGATGATTCTTCGTCGTGGTATCACCAGAGCTGCTCACGATGCCGTTGAACTGATCAGAAAGAACGCTAAGCCTGTTGAAGGCAAGAAAGAGATCACTCAAGTTGCCACCATCTCTGCTGGTAACGACGAAGAGATCGGAACAATCATCGCTGAAGCCATGGAAAAAGTTGGCAAAGACGGCGTAATCACCGTTGAAGAATCCAAATCCATCAACACCGAACTTGAAGTTGTTGAAGGTATGCAGTTCGACAAAGGTTATGTATCCGCTTACTTCATTACCGATTCCGAGAAAATGGAAGCTGTTCTTGACGAGCCTTTCATCCTCTGTGTCGATAAGAAAGTAAACCTCCTTGCTGACATGGTTCCGGTACTCGAGAAAGTTGCTCGTTCCGGTAAGCCTTTCATGATCATCGCTGAAGATGTTGAAGGTGAAGCTCTTGCAACTCTGGTTGTTAACCACCTGAGAAAAGTTCTTCCTTGCTGCGCTGTTAAAGCTCCTGGCTTCGGCGACAGAAGAAAAGAAATGCTCAAGGACATCGCCATCCTCACCGGTGGTCAGGTTATCTCCGAAGAAGCCGGCAACAAGCTTGAGAACGTTACCGTCGAAATGCTCGGTCACGCTCGTCAAGTTATCGTCAGCAAAGAGAAAACCACCATCGTTGCTGGTAAAGACGCCAAGAAAGAAGTTGAAGCTCGCATCGGCCTCATCAAGAAACAAATTGAAGAGTCTGATTCCGAATTCGACAGAGAGAAGCTCCAGGAGCGTCTCGCTAAGCTTGCTGGTGGCGTAGCTGTTATCAAAGTTGGTGCTGCTACCGAGACCGAACTCAAAGATCGTAAATATCGCTTTGAGGACGCTCTCAACGCTACCCGCGCTGCTGTTGAAGAAGGTTACGTCCCTGGTGGCGGTACAACCCTCCTCAACCTGGTAACCAAACTTGAGAAAAACCTCAAAGACTACCAGGGCGATGAGCGCACCGGATACGACATCGTTCTCCGCTCCTTCGAGTACCCCGTACGTCAGATTGCTGACAATGCTGGTCTCTCCGGAGAAGTTGTTGTTGAGCGCATCAAAGAGAAGAAAGAAGACTCCTATGGTTTCAACGCCATGAAGTTTGAATACTGCGATATGGCTAAAGCCGGTATCATCGATCCCGCTAAAGTTGAAAGATTCGCTATTCAAAATGCTTCTTCCATCGCTGCCATGTTCCTCACCACCGAAGCACTCGTTGTGGACCTTCCTGACGACAAGAAGTCCATGCCGATGATGCCCGAAGGTGCCGGAATGGGCGGAATGGGATTCTAAGATAGGGCATTAGCCTGATACTTTAGAGTCAACCAGAAATCTGGTAGCGGGAGGTTCCTTTACAGGACCTCCCGTTTTCTCTATTTACAGGATCCTTAATCCTGGGATATGGTGGTAATAGAGTAAATAAGATCAGGCCATTTGATAGATCGTTTTCCGGGGAGGATCTCCCTGAGCATCCATGAGTTGCGGTTTACGCAACTTTACAGGTTTAACTCGACAACTTGACATGTCGAGTTGGCGAGTTGTATATTGGCGTTATGGACACGGAAAACGGAACAACTTACTCCATCGAAGAGTTGTCGGATTTGACCGGCTTCGATAGGAGAACCATACGCAGTTACATTGAGCAGGGACTCTTGAGCGGTCCCGTTAAGATGGGACGCTATGCCCAGTATGCACCGGAGCATCTATCCCGGCTTCTCGCGATCAAATTCATGCGCGAGAGCGATGGTTTTACCACCGGTGTGATTAGAACCAGGCTTTTGACCATGACCAAGGAGGAGGTCGATCGTATCGCTCTGGAATCAGTGGGTTCTACAAGTTCGGAGCGCAATTCACAGACCTCAGCCCTGGAATATTTAAGTGCCATTCAGGGAGATGGAAGCGGCCCCGCCAAGCCAGGCTCAGACATGGACAGAGCCTTTCTTGCTCAAAGGTTGAAAGTTCCTGCGAGCGCCTCTGATACTGATTCAGGTAGTCCCATTGAAAGGCTGGGCACCGAGCTTTCCGAAATTCTAAACGGCAGAAACGTTCGCAGGCAGGCTTCGGCCGAGACCTGGCATCGAATTGAGGTCACTCCCGACGTGGAGATCTCAGTTCGTGGACTCAGTGACAGGGAGCTTTCACGCATGGAGCGTATCGCCGACCATTTACGAGAAATACTTCTGGGAGGCATCTGAGAATGCTATGGACAAAGGGATGTTGAGTCTGGAAGCTAAATTTGACTGCGATCTTATTAAAACGGAAGGGGACTCGGTACGCCATCTATTGATAGATGTAAAAGCAAAAAAGATCGGTTCCACTAAAGTAAAGAGAGCGAATCTCAATATAGCACTGGTGATAGATGTTTCCACCTCAATGCGTGGATCTAGATTGGCAAACGCAAAGATAGCTGCCTCAAAACTTATCGAGTCGCTGGGAGATGATGACTTCCTTTCTATTGTCTCTTTCGGTAATGACGTGGTCACGCATATAAGCGGACGATGCATGAACAAAGAGAATAAGAAGCAGGCCATAAAGTTGGTCTTCGGACTGGAACATCGCATCTACACGAACTTGAGCGGTGGTTGGCTGGCGGGGGCATCCAGTGTCGCCGCGACCATGGAGGATGAAGGAGAGACCCACGGTCACGTGATCCTTCTCTCCGACGGATACGCCAATGTGGGCATACTTGATCCTGACATAATGTTGCAGCATTCTGAGCAGTTGCGCCTTCGAGGAGTGTGCACCTCCACCGTGGGAATTGGGGATGACTACTCCAGCGTTTTACTGCGCCGTTTAGCTGACTATGGCGGAGGCAGGCTGCATGATGCCGAGCATGCAGAAGAGATCGCTTCGGTTCTGCTCGGTGAGCTGGAAGAGATGCGTTCCAGCGTCATTGATGACGTCAATGTTGAGGTGGCTGTACCGGCTGGAGTGCGGGTACGAAACTTAAGCTGTTTTCCGGAGATAGAGAAGGACGGAAAGCGAACTTTCAATCTTGGCTCCATCGGTGATGGGGGAAGCAAGCGGATTCTCTTACGAGTCTTTGCGCCGAAAGGGGTGGAAGGGGATGAACTATCATTCAAGTGTGAAGCGACGGCGATATCTTCTAACCGAAGCGTAGACATCAGTGGTGAAGACCGAGCCTATCTTTATTACGCCAGCGGAAGAAAGTACAAAAATAAAGTCTTGAACAATCAGGTGGCATTTCCTATCTCTCAGATCTGGCAAGCCCAGGTAGTCAGTCAGGCAGCTGAAATTAATAGAAACGGCAACTTTAAAATGCTGGCTATGTACCTTGAAAAAGAGCTGGCGCACTTTGTGGTTTATACGAGAAACTTGCCGGAAGCAGACTACCTTGTCCAGGAACTTTCTCTGCTTCTTGAAAATAGAGAGAAGCAGTGGGAAGAGCGCTTGAGAAAGGAGATGGAGTTGACGAGCTATCGAACCATAACCACTAGCGTGGATTATCGCAGCGGCAAGCGTGACCCCTGGTCTACCACCATGGGTAGTGGTTAGCAACTTTCGACTTTCGTCTCAAAAGTGCAATAGTTTTTCCACGGTGGTGTTCGCTCCACAAACCACGATAACCAGGGTCTCCCCTTCTTTAAAGTCTAGCTTGCCCTCTCTTAGAGCGGCGATGCAGCAGGTGGCTGCGGGTTCGGCCAGCAGTTTGTCCTGATTGAGAAGATCCAGGGCGGCTTTCACCGCACTCCTGTCTTCCACCACCGCCAGTTGCGAGACATTGTCTTTAACGATGTTGAAGGGACGCTCTTCTGTCTTCTTGGCACCGAGGCTGTCGGCTATGGATTTTATCGCGTGCAATTCGATGAGTTCACCGGCCTGAATACTTCTTGTCATGCAGTCGGCGCCCTCTGTCTCCACTCCGGCAACACGGGTAGTAGGACAGAAATGGGATACGGCTGAAATGATACCGGATATAAGACCACCTCCGCCGATAGATGCCACCATCAAATCCGGTGCCAATCCCTGGGCAAGAATCTCCGTGACGATGGTGCCCTGACCGGCCATCACTTTGCTGTCGTTGAAGGGATGAATATAGGTGAGTCCTCTAGTCTCGGCATCGAACAAGGCCTTGCGATT
>JAUIJG010000418.1 GCA_030431355.1 bacterium | reverse complement strand
ATTGTCATGGTAGGCGGACCATGCCTCTCTGGAGAGGAGGTCTTTATTCATTTCGGTGATAGGCATGGCCACCACCACCACATGAATCCCTCTTTCTGAAGCGGTCTTCAACATGTCGTTGAAGAAGCTCAGCTGGCTCCGGACCGTATCCCACTTCAGTTTTTTATATCTGTAGCGGTATTCGGCAAGGTTGTCCTTGAACTCAGGCTCGCTCTCCCCGGAGCTTGGTCTATAGAAAGCTTCATCGGCTCTCACTTCGTAGGGGTGATATTCAGGCAAAACTTGTTTTCTCTGGTGCACGTTCAATGTGCCGACGTTATCCGGAACCAGTTTGGCAACCAGGTTTTCGGTCATTCGAACAACACTGGTTTGCATGTCTTCTTTCTGTCCATATGGATAGAACCAGCGACCCAGCTCATAATCAAGCCGATCTAAGAAGCCCGGCTTTATCAGGGAAATGTGCTGGGAGTAATCGCCGAAGCGTGAGAGATAACGAAAGGGATCCGTAGCGGAGGGATTGGCAAGGGTGTTTTCGAGAAAGTCTCTCGGTCCGACACCATATACGATGACATCAGGTCTTCGCTCTCCCTGGAGGAGAAACTTGGTAATCAAAAACGCGTCGGAGGGCATCTCTCCCGGTAGGGCGAAACTGAAAGTACGAATGCTCTGTCCACAGGCTTCCTGGAATTTCTTTTCAAAAACCAGGCTGCGATGGTGTTTGGTGGCGTCCAGATTTTGCCGGGTCAAGTTGGCGTCGGCTTCTCCCATGGGGGTGTGCACCAGAGAAGAACCCAGAAAAACCAGATTTGCTCTTTCAGGAAGATTGAAATAGCTTTCCACTTTCCAGGAGGTCCAGGTTGGATAGGGAGAATCGACCGGCTTTAGTTTGCCCGGTTGAAAAAGATTCATAGCTAAGCATAAAAGGGCGAAGACGAAGAACGCGGCTACTGCCTTACTTGCCACGACAAAATTCGTCTTGCTCTTTGATATGCATTTTGTCATTAGAACTGGAAGTATATGAATCTCGGCGAGCTGTCAGGGCTGAAGATGCTCAATACACACATAAGAGCGACCATGACACCAACTTGTACAGGCCAGGGCGGCTTTTGATAGAACTCTTTATCGTTGAGCCAGTTGACCACCAGATGAGAGATCATCAATGCCGGGAGGATAATCACCAGGGATGGGAAGATAATCGGATCTCTTATCTTCAGAATTTCCAGCTGATTAGCGGAGAAGCTGAGCAATTCGATGGGCGCCTGGGCCAATTTGCCCAGGATCATCCAGGCGGAAGAGCCTGTCTCTGCCCGGAAGAATACCCAGCCGACACAGACCAGGTGGAATGTAGCCAGCACCGAGAACCAATGATAAGCCTTGGTTTCGGCAAATTGCTTGAGGAATCCAACTGCTTCTATGCCACGGCGATACTCTTTATGGGCTATGAGAATGACACCCTGGTATATACCCCAGAGCAGGAAGTGCATTCCGGCACCATGCCAGAGACCGCCCAGAGCCATGGTGATGAAAAGGTTTCTGTAATTCATCCACTTGCCGCAGCGCGAGCCGCCCAGGGGAATGTAGAGATAGTCCCGGAGCCATGTGGATAGACTGATGTGCCAACGGTGCCAGAAATCGGCCACGTTGGAAGCTATATAAGGTAGGTTGAAGTTAATCGGAACTTTGTATCCGAACAGCAGGGCTGAACCCCGGGCAATGTCGGTATAACCGGCAAAGTCGAAGAAGATCTGGAAAGCGAAGGCGTAGGTGCAAAGCCATAGATCCAGAGAGGAGAAGCTCTCGGGGTGAGAGTATCCGGCTTGCACCACCAGGGCCAGGTTGTCGGCCAGAAGGACTTTCTTAGCCAGACCCATAAGAATGAGCTGCATACCTTCGTCCAGGTATTCCCATTTGAACTTGGCTTTGATATCCAGCTGGGGGATGAAGTCTTGATAGCGCTTAATAGGACCGGCAATCTGGGTCGGGAAGAAAGAGGCGAAGAGGGCGAACTTAGGAAAGTTTTTGACCTCGGGTTTGCCCCGGTAGACTTCCATGGCGTAGTGTATAAATTCGAAGACGAAGAAGGAGATACCCAGGGGCAGGATGATATGCAAATGGGGCTCTTTCCAGTCGATTCCAGCCATGTTGAGACCGTCATGAACCGTGGTCAGGGCGAAGGTTGCATACTTGAAGATACCCAGGGTGATGAGGTTGGCTGCTATGACAATTCCGAGCCAGAGCTTCTTGCGCTTCACCGACCGGGCCATGTACGGCACCAGGAGGAAGTTGCCCAGGGTCAGTCCGAAAATCAGAAGACCGTAGATTGGCTTCCAGGACATGTAGAAGACATAACTTGCCACCAGAAGCAACGGCACTCGCAGCTTATGGGGGGTTATCCAGTAGAGGAAAAATACCGTGGGAAGAAACACCAGGTATTGAAGACTGTTGAATAGCAACTCGTATCTCCTGTCATCGGTCAGAAAGCCCGAAAGTCCGCCTATGAAATGAGTTTTCAATGGCTAGCGGAACACATGATAAATTGTAGGTTTCAAGGATGTCTAGGTCGAGGCTACTCTCTTAACCTAAAACGTTTATAGGAACCGGCATGTCTATCGCCTAAACGTCGTACCTGTAGGGGTTTGAGTCCTCATGACAATGGTTTTGTATTATGAAGGTTGCCATGGGGGGGGTTGTCATTTAGATGAAGATATGCTCACAGGAGCAAATTCGGTCCGTTGTCAGGACTTATTTCCTTTATTGAAACCTCCTGGAATCAATTGATATCCGCCGCCGTATACGGTCTTGATATATTTGCGCTCGGAGGTCTCTAAACGGGTCCGCAGATGCCTGATGTGTACCCTGATGGTGTCCACATCGTCGTCGGGGGAATAACCCCAGACCTCTTCCAGAAGCTTGCCGGTGCTTACTGTCTGACCGTGATGTTGCATCAGACAATGAAGGATTTCAAATTCGGTGGGGGTAAGCTTTACTACTTTGTCTTTTACTTTTGCTTGAAGGTTCTCGGGGATTAAAGTGATTTCACCGGCGGTGAGAATTTCCGGCAGGGTGGCCGAGTGCGGTACCGAGCCGGCTCTTCTTAAAAGAGCCCGGACCCTCACCTGCAATTCAGGAATTTCAAAAGGCTTGACCAGGTAATCGTCAGCGCCGGAATCGAAGCCAGTCACTTTGTCCTTGGTCATACCGAGGGCAGTGAGCATGAGGATGGGGATAGGATGGGTGGTGGGGTTCTGTCTTAACCTCTGGCAGACGGTGAACCCATCTAAGTCGGGCATCATCACATCGAGGACGATGAGATCGGGATGATTTTGCTGGGCAAGGGCCAGACCTTTGATGCCGTCGGAGGCGGTCTCGACTTTGTGACTGAGGAGCTCCAGGTTTACTTTGACCAATTCAGCTATGGCCTGGTCATCATCGATTACTAGGATTCTAGCCAATTTAATTTCGCTCCTGTTTATTTCCTACTCGTTCGGATTGACTGTCAATTTTACTGGAATTTTCAGAATCGTCCTGTTTCTAATAATGGTTAGTGTAACCGCTTGATTAGGTTTTTTCTTCTCCACAAAAGTAAGAAGCTCGTCGGGTGTTTTTATTCTCACATTGTCGATGTGGGAGATTATATCGGCAGAAGAGTAGTCAGGCGCCTGGAATGCCACGGGTCCCATGCGATACAGTCCCATCTTCGGACCCTGGATTCCGGCTCTGGCGGCCGGTCCTCCACTTGCAAGTCTTATTACTCTTACACCGGAAGGGGTCTCTTGTAAAGCCAGAATACCAATATCAGCCCTTAGAACCCGGTGATGGACGATAAGCTCGGGGACAATAGAGCGGATGATATTTACCGGGATGGCGAAACCGATGCCTGAGTTCTGGCCTGCCCGGGTGAAGATAGCAGTATTAATGCCCACTAATCTGCCGGCGCTGTCCAAAAGGGGACCGCCTGAATTGCCCGGGTTGATGGCCGCGTCGGTCTGAATAATCCCTTTCACTATCCGGTGGTTTCTGGTTCTCAGGGTGCGTCCCAGGCTGGAGACCATACCCTGGGTCATTGTCTGGTTGTATCCGAAGGGATTTCCTATGGCCAGGACCTTGCGTCCAACCTCCAGCTCCGAACTGTCGCCCATCTCCACGCACTCGAATTTTTTTGCCGGGGGAGCTTGAATTTTTAGGACCGCCAGATCGTTGGAGAGGTCCTTGCCGACGAGATTGGCCGGATAGCTGGTGCCGTCAAAGAGAGTTACTCGAATCATCTGACTTTTGCCGATTACATGCTCATTGGTGACCAGATAACCATCCGAGGATATGATCGTGCCGGAGCCTATACCCTCCTGGGGCATGATGTTGTAGTAGTAGCCTTCAGGGGTGGTCACCGTGGCGATGTTGACCACGGCTTTGCTGGCTCTCTTATATACATTTATATTGTTTCTCTCATCTTCCGATAAGGGGGGAGGGGCGGAAGGTTTCTTCAAAAAGGAGAGGTCCGGGGGGCCGGAATCGCTGGTGGCTTTGCCACTATAGGCGGTTCTCTCCTGG
>JAUIJG010000417.1 GCA_030431355.1 bacterium | reverse complement strand
GTTAGGATTGGTTTTTTCCGAAGTACCAGGAGCTACGCCAAAATAGCCATATTCAGGGTTGATAGCGTAAAGCTTTCCGTCTTTGCTCGGCTTGATCCAGGCAATGTCGTCACCGACAGTGGTGACCTTCCAACCTTCCATGGAAGCCGGAGGAATCATCATGGCCAGATTAGTCTTACCGCATGCGCTGGGGAAAGCAGCAGCCACATACTTCTTCTCACCTTCCGGAGACTCGATTCCGAGGATCAACATATGTTCAGCCAACCAACCTTGATCCCGGGCAATGTTGGAAGCGATTCTCAGAGCAAAACACTTTTTACCCAGGAGCGCATTTCCGCCATAACCGGAGCCATAAGACCAGATCTCCCTTGATTCAGGGAAGTGTACGATGTACTTCTGTTCATCATTACAGGGCCAGGAAACGTCCTTTTGTCCTTCTGAAAGCGGCATACCTACTGAGTGCATGCAAGGAACAAATTCCCCCTCAGCCCCTAGAGTATCCAGAGCTTTCTGACCCATTCTAGTCATAACTTTCATACTGACCGCAACATAAGCGGAATCTGTGATCTCCACCCCTATGTGGGAAAGTTTCGAGCCGTAGGGGCCCATACTGAAAGGCACCACATACATGGTTCTTCCACGCATGCAGCCTTCAAAAAGTCCGGTCAGCTTGGACCGCATCTCGCCCGGCTCCATCCAATTGTTGTTAGGACCGGCGTCAATCGCTTTTTCCGTGCAGACAAAGGTTTTGTCTTCCACTCTGGCTACGTCCGATTTGTTGGAACGCGCCAGGTAGCTGTTAGGCCGCTTTTCAGCGTTCAGCTTAATCAAAGTTCCCTGTTCGACCAGCTCCTGGCAAAGTCTGTTGTACTCTTCATCGGTGCCGTCGCACCAGTACACTTTGTCAGGCTTGCAAAGCGCGACTGCCTTTTCTACCCAGGCGATCAAAGCTTTGTTCTTGGTTGGGTAGTTTGAAACGTTTGCCGAGCTTTTATCCGCTCTAGCCATCGTGGATGTCATTGCATTTCCCCTTGTTTAGGTGACTCAAAACCCCTGTCTCGAGCCGATCACAGATGCCTACTAGGATAAGCGAAAAGCCGGTTGCTAAGCGATAACTACATTCAATATTTAGAAATTTGACTTTCAAAATCCGATATGCCTCGTCTGCGCAAACCTACAAATAGCCGAAGGTTCCACGAAAGCTCAGGAAACCAACCTTAAAGATTTTTCCTTTTCAATACCGAAACCAGCTCCCTTTTCGGGAAAAACAAACTTAAGCCGCGCTCATATATAGACCATATGAAGAATATTCGCCGAGCCAAATGCGCAAGACATTTTTATGCGGAATAAATCAATCGGAGGAATCCAATTTGGTTGCACCACCTTTAGTGCTTTCACGAATCACTCTTCTGGCTTGATTCACCTCTTTTTTATCCGAGGACTTTCTAGATTCAATTTTGTGAATATCCTCAAATTCTTTCGGTTCAACCCCGCTCTCGACCGCGTCTTCCAGAGAATCTTTGATCTCTTCGGTATCCTTATCCTGGTCCTGGGGCAATCTCTCTTCACCGACATTGCCTGGATCGGCATCACTGGTTTTATTGATCCGAGAAGTTCCCGATCTTTCCACCCTGGGTCGATTCTCCAAATACCTGTTCCAGCGCATATCGTCAGGATTTTTCATATAGAACTGAAAATGCTCCAGGTCCATGTTAAAGGCTTCAGGAGCCACTCTCAATAGCCCATAAAATGGATTACTATAAATTGACCAGAGATAAATGTTCAAGGAAAGCATAAGGGCGACCAGCGAAGTCATAAAGATTTGAGCCTTCATGCTGGATATGCCGAATGAATAAGTAAAGGTAATTACAGAGATGGCGCCGGTGATAAGAACCACCCAGAGAATCGGCGAGACCCAGGTCCGACTGGTGACAAGACGACTTCTTCTGTAGTCGTTCAAGGACTTTGCGGCATTGAGCAATTCCGGATAGACAAATTGTTCTCTCACCGTCACCGGTTCATAAGAGATTATGTCCCACCACATTTTATCGATCGCTTCCCAGGCACGGTCGCAGGTCTCTTCCCTCTGCATATCGTCCCATTCTTCCTTGACCACGGCGTTGGCATATTCCAGACATGACGCCTGTAGAGAATCCCGAAGCTTTACCGGCAGAGCGGTGGAGAGTCTGAAGGTATCAGCCAGAGCGACTGCCTCACTCTCCACATTCAGTCGAGCTTTTTGAAATGTCTCCATGGACTGAACCACCAGTAATCCCAGTAGAACAGCATAGAGTGTGCCGATTACCTGCAACAGCGGGTCGGCAACCTGGTTATGCTCTTTCAACTGATCTACCGTGGTCATTTTTCGAGCGACAAACAGTCCGGCTATGGAGAGGACCACGGTGGTTACCGACACCAGAACACCGAATAAAAATAGCTCCATATAGAATAACTCTCCTTCTGCCGCTACTAAATTGCGGATCTGTCGAAAGCCAAATTTTGTCAGATTTAGCTCAACTTTTGAAGGGCTTGAAAAGCCCCAGCCTGGCAGTTTTTGAGATTAGCTCCTTTCTCGATCGGGTATGAAGGAGAGTCGGATATCAGAATAATAAGAGTCTCCACTTACCAGAATGTACATTTTGATTGCCGCCATGGCCGCCTCGGCCTACGCATTACAGGGTACCCTGATGGCTTCCTTCTACCGAAAGATGGATGCGCTCTCTGCCATAACATACAGGTGAATCGCCCTTGGAATACTGATGTTACCTCTGCTTGCCTTTGTACCTGTGGATCAGATCCTGGCAACAAGCTCTTTTTACGGACATATTCTTCTTTGCGCGATCCTTGCCGCCCTGGGAAATTGGCTGGTGGCTTATTCTTATCGCAGCCTGCCCGTGGGCATTGCCTGGGCTCTGTCCGAAAGTTTCCGAACAATCACGGCTCTCGCCTTCGCCATCGTGCTTTTGCACGAGGTGGTTTCACCCTATCAACTCGCTTTCATCGCCGGTTTGCTTGTCTGCGTCACCATTCTCTGCACCAGCTCCGGCAGGAAAAAGGACAGCAAGATTACTCCGGCAGCAACCTTTGCCGGAGTAGCTTTTACCCTTGGCTTCGGTGTATTCATCGGTTGGTCCATGAGCCTTTTGGGCAGTGTTGCCCGTCAATGCAACCCGCTGGTGCTGGCATTTGAGTGGGAGTTCACCATCGGCCTGGTCGGTCTTGCAATAGCAACCGGCAGGGGCTTGAGCAACGGCAATTACCTGACAAAGATAGACCGCCTCTCCTTCGGTCGCATCGGTCTATATAGTTCGCCAACCATATTGGGCTCCTACGGATTTGCCCTGGCTTCCCAGATGGGATCCATAGCAATAGTTTCAGCTGTTCTTAGCGTCAGCAGCGTGGCCGCGGCAATAATCGCCTTCTTGCTCTACAAAGAAAAACTGAGCCCGGTTCAATGCGGCATGATCTTCATAAGTTGCCTGATCATCGCCGGACTGAACCTTGTGGAAAAGATTGTCTAGAGGCTAAAAGCCCAGACGACTGAGAACAAGCCGGAAATACAACTCCAGATCCACCCTGGAAATCCCTTCTTCTTGCGGACCGGAGCCTTCCCTGGCAGCATCAGCTATCTCTTTTTGATTGTTGAGCAGAAACATGATGTAAGACTTGTCCTTCATAGGCACAGAGTCGTCTTCAAAAGCGGCAAGAAGCTCGTCTCTTTCGATGAATCCGTTACCGTTGGTATCCAGCTTATCGAAAGCATCATAAGCGTATTTTTTTATGTTTTCGATATTCTGCTGAACCGGGGACTTGATAATTTTTCCCCGAGGTGGCTGAAAATCATGCTTAAACCACTGATTTTGAAAGTTCTCGTCACTACGATAATCGCCGCTGTCAGTCAAATCTCCGCCCTCATAAAAAACTTAGACCTAATACCGTATTCGGTTACACAAACTTACTCAAACAGAAACCGGATACCCCCAACAAACTCAATCGCACCAGTATAACACCCTCAATCTACAGTGTTTACCCGGAGTTCTCATTGGTGGCTACCCCCTTCAGTTCATCGCCCGGAAAAGTCAGAATTCTAAAATCCACCTCTATCTAATATTCAGTACCAAATCCATGACAAAACGCCCCAACAAAAATCTCTGGCTTCAATTGACAGTGTTCCTCGCACTAGCCTTAAGTACCAATCTTCTTGCTCCCAGCCCGGCAAGAGCTGATGAAACAACAGCAGAAACATCCGCCAATATAGAAGAAAGCTCCGAATTCGTCCCGGCGCCGGTACTTCAGGGAGCCTCCCCTTCCATGCCTTTCAAGATGGACGCGGCACCGCCACTTTATGGAAAGACAAATGGAACGATTGGTCCTCCCGGCTCGGACGCCACCGCCATAATGATGGATCCGGACTCATCCAGACAACCGGCAGGCGCTCCCGTGAGCGCGGTTCTTCTCCTCTCTCTGGCGGCAAGCACCCTTGCTGTGTCCTTCCGCTGGCTCAAAAAAGAGAACAAGAATGCTATCTGGCTCTACGGACTGGCCGCCGCTTCGGTTCTT
>JAUIJG010000416.1 GCA_030431355.1 bacterium | reverse complement strand
ATAACGAAAAGGGGACTGAAAAAGTTCAAATTCCAGAGAAGATATATTGAATATCTTTGATTCGCCTATCTATCCTTGTTCTTCATTCTCAATTGTCTGAAGACCATCATCACTCCTCCTCCCAGGGCAAGAGCAATGGCTATCGGATATAGCTGAGACTGCATTATCTTCATTACTGAAGCGGATCCATCTCTATCAAGCTGAAGCTTTAGAGAGCGCCCCCCGGAGGAGAGCACAGCATCTATCTTTTCATCTTTTAAATTGCCATCGAGATTTACGGTCAGTTTGGAGTTGCGGTTTTCGCTATCAGGAGTTGAGAAAGTAAGATGAAGCTGCTCTCCTTTTGTTTTGGAGCTGTCTATGAGAATCAATCTTTCACCGGCAGAGAGGCTCAGCTCTCCTTCCAGGCGGGTTGGACTGCGAACCAGGGAAAGGATAACCGGGCTTCTCATTTGCACTTTTGGATTTGAGACAACATAGACCCCGGAAATGTCGGAGAGAATCCAGTTGATTCCGAAGAGACTGAAAAATATCACCGCCAGACAGAGAACCATGTTGCCGTAAAGTCGCATGGAAGACTGCCGCCTGCTGGTGTCATCTTCCTGGTATTGTCTTGAACTTTCAAAAGAACGCATTTTTTAAGGTATCAAATCTGGTGTTAATTTGTAGAGGTACCGAATCGTTGCCGCGTCGTTTCCGGAGATAGTCCCGTTGCCATAGTAAAGGCTCATCAGATCCGCGGGGTTTCGACTGTGTCCTTCAATTCCCAGGCAATGTCCCATCTCGTGAGCTGCTGCGGCTTTCATCTTGGGAATGGACATTGGTCTTCCGTACTTGTCGGTTGCTCTGAGGATAACAACTACCGGCTTGAAATTAGCTCTTTTCCCCTGCTGGATTGCTTTGTACGAGAAGCTTCGTTTGGCAGTGTATCCTCTAATGTCGTTTGAAAACAGGGCTAGCCCCAATCTGTTCACGAAGTGGTTGACCCAGAATACATGAATGTCCGCTTCCATCGGATTGTCGGTCAGTTCAAAGGAGAATAATCCTTCTTTTTCAAAAGCTTTCCAGAAATTGATCCCTTCCAGGGCAGCTTGTCTGTGTTGAGGTAAGAAACCCTGGGTCTTGGGCAAAGCTTTCAATTTGCCTGGATTTTCAAGGATGCTGGCCACAAGGTCCGGCCACTTCCCGGTATCCTGGGCGTTGGCGTAAGGAGCTCCCAGGGCCGGGTCTAAGATGGCGTCTATGGCCTCTCCATTGGATACCCAGATCCGGAGGGGCATTTGCTCTTTGAGCCAGCGGATTACACCGTGGGGGCTGCGAAACTCGGGGTATACGCCGGCTGGACCGCTGGCCGCTCGGCTTCCCCGGGTATTTACGGCACCGGTGCCGGCATTACCTCTTCTGACCTGTCTTCCTGTGCTCGGTAGGTTTGAATAAGTTGAGCGAAACTGTGCGTGGGCTTGCTGGGGGGACAGTGGTGTGCCGATAGCAATAACGGAAAGCGAGAGAAGAAAAGCTTTACAGAAACCTCCCAATGTCTTGCTGTGCGCTCTGGTCAACGTCCCAAATCCTCTAAATATTCCTATGTAGATAATACATTGATATTTTTTACCCCGCCAGGAAAATGTCAGTAGGTGGAAACTTTATATGTAAACCATCGTCTTTCCATCCCAGTGTGGGTTTTGAACGATTTACCCGTTTCTATTGAAACATTTGTATCCGGGGAAAATGAACGAAAGGTTAATACCAGCAGGAATTTCCGGATAATCGGATACAAATATACATGCCCGCTGGGCACACATCGCAGCATCTCCAGACGAGAGGTACCAGGGATGGAACCTGTTGGGGCAGCACCAACGCTGCGGACATTTTACAGAAGATGGACGATTCGCAGATTCCCCGACTCCTAGAGTTGGGGTTTTTTGCTTTGCATAGGAACAATTGAGGGATATACATGACCAATACAGATAGACCATTGAGGGCTGTGGTTCTGGCAGCCGGCCAGGGCACCAGAATGAAATCTGATAAGCCGAAAGTTCTCCATCCTGTGATGGGCAAGACTATTCTGGATAGAGTTCTTGATGCCACCGCCGAGGCCGGTGTTGAGAGAGCCCATGTGGTTATCGGTCATGGCGCGAAGCTTATCGAGGCTCACCTGGACGAGAACAGTCCGTCGACTTCGATGAAGTGGAGCACTCACCTGCAAGAGCCTCAGTTGGGCACCGGCCATGCGCTCATGCAGGTAAAAGATGGTCTGGAAGGCTTCCAGGGCGACCTTATTGTGACCGTGGGCGATGCCCCTCTATTGAAGGGGGAAACTTTGAAGTCGCTGGTCAGGAAGCACCGTGATGACGACGCTATGGTTACGGTACTCTCCGCGATTGTTGAGGACCCTAAAAGTTATGGCCGGGTGGTAAGAGATTCGCAAAACCAAATTACTGCCATTGTGGAAGCCAAAGATGCAACCGAAGAGCAAATTCGAATTTGTGAAGTCAATGCTGCTATTTACTGCCTGAAGTGGCCGGAAGTGGAAGCCGGGCTCGACCAGCTCAGCAATGACAATAAACAGAATGAGTATTACCTTACCGACCTGGTTAGCTGGGCATCAAAGAATTCCCTGAAGCTATCTTGTCAGATTGCCGAGGACTGGAGGGAGGTGGCCGGTATCAATTCTCGACTGGAGTTGGCAGAGGTAAACAACCATCTTCGCCATGACACTGTCAATAAATTGGCTCTGGAGAGCGGTGTCACTATAATCGACCCGGCGTCCACCTGGATTGCCCCGGAAGTCAAAATAGGAAAAGACAGTATTGTCTATCCCGGCTGCGAGATCACCGGAGCAGTTGAAATTGGGTCCGGTTCAACCATTGGACCGGGGGCTATCATCCGAGCTTCGTCTAAGGCATCGGTCACCATCGGCAATGGGTGCACCATCATCAATTCTGTTGTTTTAGATTCGCGGATAGGTGATGGATGCAGGATTGGTCCTTTTGCCCACGTGAGAGAAGGGAATGACTTGGCAGACGGCGTCAGGGTTGGCAATTTTGTCGAGCTGAAGAAAGCTAAAGTAGGCGCAAGAACCAATGTCTCTCATTTGAGCTATGTCGGTGATGCCACTCTTGGCTCCGGTGCCAACGTCGGTGACGGCACCATAACAGCCAACTATAATCATATAACCAAAGTGAAAGCACGCACCATCCTTGGTGACGGAGCGTCCACCGGAAGCAACTCTGTTCTGGTGGCACCGGTTCACATCGGCGACAATGCCGTGGTCGGAGCAGGTACCGTGGTCACAAAAGATGTTCCGGCCGGGGCCCTGGCGGTGGGACGGGCCAAACAGATTCAGAAAGAGGGCTGGGCGGAAAAACGCAAAGAGATCTCCACCGCTGCTACTAAATAAAAATGGCGGCAGGCGCTAAGGATCTATCTTTTCCGATTCTGGGATATTTTCTGACTCTAGTTGAGATACATAGGCCAGCCTTCTTCTTTCCGCTTCGGCGAAGGAAGAAGATTCTATGGTTATGAATTTGACCAGGTTTAGCGGTACCAGATGCTTTGAATATTCATACTCATAGGCTGTCTCTTTGTCGCCGTAGGACTCCAGCTCCACATAGTCATGACCGACTCTTATTACCCTGCCGATGAGGATTGTTCCGTCGGCGAAGTGCAGTTTTACCCAGGAGCGACTATCGCAGAGACTTTCTAATCGGAGTTTAAGATTCAGCACCGGAATTGGCCTCTCGAGTGACTAATAACTACTATCTTATAGTAGCACTAGTTCTCCAGGGGCGACGGATAATTTGCTAGAGGTACCAAAGATGCGGCTTTTGGAGATAGCTGAAATCGGCTTCACCATGCGGATATAGAGAAGTGATCCGATCTATTTGCGATGAAAACCGATCACAAAGTTTAGGTTTTCCTTTCGGGGCAATAGAGTAAGGGTTTCGCCTCCAGCTATGATTTCGGAGGGTAGTCAAGCATTGCTGTTTTTCCGCAGTTAACTAAACTGAATGGTGGTACCTGTGGTTCCACGAGCAGAGTATACGCGATGTATATGAGTCTGTTCGAAGCAGGAGAATACGCCAGATTTTGAAGGGAAGAGTTTTTCAGGCTAGAGACGAGGAATTCAATGTCTAACGATAGTATTTCGGTATCACTCAAGAAAAGAATTGAAGAGTTAAAAGATCAGGAATCCAGCTACTGGGCCGATGAATTCTATTCTTTTGAAGCGTTGACGAATCCTGAATACAGGCAGTTCTTGGAACAGTCGTTTAATTTAGATCCTCTAGGACCTCTGCCTGAGCGCCAAGCAGATTAATTCCTTTAAGAGTCAAATCTTCATCAATAACATCTATGCCATCGATGTGTCCGGCGATTACTTTAGCCAGTCCACCGGTGGCAATTATTTTGGCCGGTTTGCTCACTCCCAGGCGGCAACGCTTCAACCAGGATTCCACCATGCCCAGGTGTCCCAGGATTGTGCCGTTTAGTATGGCTTCTTCCGTGCTTGTGCTCAGTGGATTGAGATCATCGGGATTGAAGCCCTGGGTTACGTGCAAAA
>JAUIJG010000415.1 GCA_030431355.1 bacterium | reverse complement strand
AACAGCCTCGCTGACAGCCTCGTCTGAATCAACCTCTGCACCGACATCGACACGCTCTTTCGGTTTATGCTTTTTGTCCTTGAGCTTGTGGCTCTTATTGAAATATCTGGTTTTATACTTTCTCAACTGTCGCTCGATCTTATCGGCAACCAGATCAATGCTCGCGTACATATTTTCGGTGGACTCTTCCCCGCGAATCACTTGACCATTAACGGAGATTGTCACTTCCGCGGTCTGACTTCTGGCGATGGAAGGATTTTTAGCCACAGAAAGCAGCGCTTTGCAATCAAGATCAGAATCGAAATGCTTCTGCGCTCTTTGCAGCTTGTCGACAAGATAGTCTTTCAAGGCTGGGGTTAGATCTATATTCCGTCCAGTTACCGTAACATGCATCAGCATACCTCCCGGGGTATTGTGTTTAACGGGAATTCCGAAGGTGCGCAATCATCGCACCGTACAACTCGATTACTTGAAATTGGCAGATTGCAGTCTTTTCTCTCATTACAGCCTTTCTGAATAACAGATAGGGTATTGAAGGATGGCTCTGAGACTTTGCCTGTGACCCCTTGCCCTACTCTCTGTCTTTACAAGAGAAGAGAGAAGGCGGGTTGAAAGCAACTTCTCAGACACAATTTAGTTGCCCCACTTTTATATGATAAACCCTGAGCCGTCAATTGACGAGACCCCTGACAAAAATCAGACAACCCAAATATCATAGAGAAGCCTATTTAAGAGCTGAATCCGCCGAAAGAATGATTCTTGAAGCTTCTAAGTAGTTGAGCGTATTCAAGTGCTTATGGCTTCTGACAGCTGCCCTGGCATCAGGGATCAACCACTTGTCGGCGCGGGGGTTCTTTTTAAGCGCTAGCTGAGAGGCTGTTTCCAGGCTCACAGGAATGGACCGCTTCCTGGCTCTGGTCTTGATCTGCACCGCCCGAGCTATAACATCCAGGGCTTCTTTCTGACCGATGACCTCTCTGCCAAGGGGTTCTGAGTAAGCGGAAGAAAGTCCGAGACCGGTGACAAGTGCTTTTAGCTCTCTTTCACCGCCTGTTTTCTTGCCGGTCAAACGCTCGGCAATCAAGCCGTAGAATTCATTTCTTCTAACCTGACTGGAAGGATCTTTGACCGCTACAAAATCACCCTGTTTTCTAAGCTCTCTGAATGCCCCAAGACTGAATCTGGCGTTAACCGGAAAATAGTCCGTGTAACGGGCAAGACAATCATACTGTTCGTCTGTCACCTGGTGGAAAGGATAGAGACTGGCGCTGGTCACGCCATTGTCCCGGCAAGCTCTCATGAAATCATGGATCTCATTGGCATGGGTCTTCATGCCGTCTCCGATTACATGAATCTCCGCGTCGGGACGACCCACCAATTCTCGCACTTTGCGAACCGTATCCCTGGTGTAGTCGTAGGCTTTGTAGTCGGCATACTTACTGTTCCAGTAATTCATCGGAGCGATTACATCATAGTACTTATCGAGAAGTTTCCAGGGCGTTCTAGCCACCTGGGGAGATCTGTTGAGAGGGCTGAATACCACAACCACGAGAGGGTAGTCCTTGCCCAACTCCTTACGCAAAATCTGACTGTATTTTTCTACTTTCCAGGCACTCAAGTCCTTTTCTATGTTGGCTGCCACGCTATCAAACTTGTGTCCGTGCGGTGTGCGAAAGCGCGCTGCCGCCACAAGTTTCTGGGCATCCGCCTCGGGCGAATCGAGCATGGAGAAAGACCAGGCAATCACACGAATTTTATAGCGATGGCAGGTCTCAATCAGCCTGGCGAGCCTATCCGGGTTGCGAATCGCCTCGGTATTACTTCTGGAAGTCTGAACAAAAACGTTTCTGACACCGTGACTGTTGAGATTCAAACAATACGACTCAACTTCATTTACCGGAGGATGGCTCCAGATATTCATCCAGATGCCCGGTCCATCGGCTATGCCGGCGGGCTCGGAAAGCGGTCGCGCCTGGGCAACCGTTCCACTGGATATAAAGGATAGACATGCCATTACTATGGCCAAAGAAAAAACGCGGCGGAATATCATTGAATAAAGCTACTTTCTAGCTACTAAGACGGATCGACTAATTCCATTATACAAATAAAACAAAAATTTCAAGCACTTTTTACATTGGCGGCAAAACAAGGCAGGCAGTGGGTTTAAGAAGAGGCGGCGCTTTCGAGGCTTGAAATATGAAAATACCCCACTGCCATATACGGTGCAACCTATGCATATCAGACACGGCCCACTTTTGGCTGCATTTTTATCCCCTGGTGATATGCTAGTAAAGTTCATGAGCCGGGGGCCGCTTTCAGAAAAAGAATCTGTTAATAGAATCATCCATGAAAGACGAAGAAATACAAAAGAAGCTGGTGGAGCTTGAATCAGCCATCCTCAAAGAGAGCGGGCCTGACACGAGTTCCCAGTTGAGCACCCGGGGCGGCTCGGACAACTCACGGCAATTGACCGAAGTCTCCCGGGACAATCTGGGTAACCCTGTAAGAAACTCATCGGCGATGAGCGATTCTACTAAGTCGGACCTCCACTACTTCGGAGGAATCTTCCTCCTGCTCCTGGGCATGATTATGCTCTTTCAGCATGTTCGGGTCACTTCAGGCTACATGACCTGGTGGGGAATGTCGGTGGGGGACAGTATCGGTCTTCTTCTAGTGCTTCTCACAGTCGGGATCGGATGGATTGTCTATAATTCCCGCAGCATCTGGGGCTGGCTCATCGGAGCCTTGAGCCTGTTTACCATTATCTTCTCAATCGTAAGCGGTTTGCGTATCCAGTTCTATCCGGTGTCCATGCTACAAATGCTGTTCATGCTGCTACCCTTCGCCTTCGGAGCCGGTTTTCTCCTCAAGGGTCTGGGCGGACCCAGGGGGCTGGAAGAAGTGATAAAAACCAGGATTGAAAAATCCGAGGACCAGTAAGTAGGTTCCCTTCCGATTGTCACGGAATTCTCACAGCTCAAAGATTTGGATCTCCGGACACGGTACTAAATACGGCGGCAACGGCCCCAGACATTTATTTATGGAGAGCTTTCCGGTCTGAGCCTGGCGGCATCCTCAGGCTCGAGCTTAATAGGGCCTCTTAACTGAAGCAAGGTAGCCGGCGGTTTAGGCTCCTCGTATTCCTTATATATAGTCTGACCCGATCTCTTCAAGTCAAGCAAATTGTCCGGATCCTTTTTGCTCTCCGGCTCCGCTGGCGGCAAACTCTCTTTTTTCACGCTCTCTTTTCTGGACTCTATCACAGCACCTTCCACGGACCTCTTAACTTCCGGCTTAGCTCCCGGTATGGGCTTTGCCACTGTGATCCAGTCTCTGGAATTGCGCTTAATGCTATCCAGCTTCATGGCTATGGCTTCATTGCGCAAACTATTCTTTTGCATAATGAATCCATTCCAGTCAAAGTTAACCGGATCTGTGTGATCTCCCTGTTGCACGTATCGGTGCGTGGTTACATTCTCATCGGGGATGTTGTAGCGCTCTTGCAGATAGTTAACCAGTCTCACCGCCGATGTTACCAGGGAAGGCGGATAGTCTTGCCTACCGGAATGCACCATCTCTATTCCGATACAGTTGTCGTTGTTGACACCGGGGATGGTTTTAAAAATATTGATGTGCACGGTGCCAAGATCCGGATCCACGGCCTGGTAAATATTACCCTGTCGGTCAATGACAAACTGTGCTCCGGGATGCCGTCTGCCCCTGGAACTCCAACTATTGATGATTCTAGGAGCATCCATGTTGGGGTTGCCGGTCTCGGTGGAGTGCATGATTATGTATTTAATAGGCTCTCTTCTATGGAAGATTCCGCCCTTGAGGGCATGGTACTTGAAGATACCTGCTTGCACCATGGTGGCTGCGGGATGATGTCCGGCCTGACCCCGAACAAACTGCCTCATGATCTCGGATGATTTGTCCTGGCTGATGGGAGTCCTGTCGAAAGCAGGGGCATCCATCATGAAGAAGTCGTAGGGATAGGCATACTTAGGAGCCCTGGGTTTCGAAGCTTTTCTTGACCGGCTTCGATGAGAAGATTTGCGGCTTCTTTTAGAACGCTTCCGGCTCGAACGGCTGGAGCGCTTCTTAGAAGTTCGCTTCTTGCTCGTGGACCTTTTCTTACTGGAAGACTTCTTACTGGATCTGGCCTCCACAGGACAATCGGTCACCACCGTGGTGGTCACCATTAGCAATACTACAGCAAGAAGAACCCTTGCAAGGCCAAGCAGTCGTTTATAAACCACCCAGAATGTCTCCATGAGAAATTAGTCACCGCTGATTATAATAGCGGATCTAATATTTTACAGCTTAAATGATCAATCGATCCAGCCACCACCAAGGATATACGTATCAGTCAGATCGTATATACCGAGAACCTGACCGGGGGTGATTGCAGGCTGCGCATCTTCAAAAACGACTCTAACCCGAGCGCCATCAAGGGGCTCCACCCGGGCAGGAGAGGCCTGGCTGTTGTAGCGAATCTTAGCCAGGGCGTTAAAGGGCTCTGTCGGAATTTCATCCATAATCCAGTTAACCTGACTGGCGGTCA
>JAUIJG010000414.1 GCA_030431355.1 bacterium | reverse complement strand
AACAAGCCATGGGTGCCTACACCACAGTCAATGCAGCTTCTCCTGAATCCGCCTGGAACTGGGCTCATATCCCAGCCACAGAGACCCTGGTTCAGAACTCCATCCCGATCTCCGGTATGTCGAGAGCTGTTGCCGCCAACCTCAGCGTGCAGAAAGCTTCTCCATGGCTTAGAGGTGCTGCGGTTCGTGGTTGCATGTCTTACATGAACGGTATGGCCTCATCTGAGTTGCCTGCCGGAACAGATCCGATGGTCAAGGACGCCTGGGTGGGCAGATCGGCTCAGATGATGTCGCCGGCTGTTGTGAGCACCTGTGCTGCCCTCGCCATGGAGATCGATGAGAACGCCGCTTCCGATGTCAACCTCGTTAACAAAGTGGCAAGCGTTGTCGGACCTGGTCAGCAGAACCATGAGTATGTGGATGCTTATAGAGGATACGCCACAGCCAACAAAGTAACTTCCAGTTTCGCTGCCTCAGCTGCCCCGGCATCGTCCGGCGGTTCCGGCGGCACCGTGAGAGTACCTTCCGGCGGAGGTTCCGCTCCTGTAACCCACACCATCTCCAGCTCCGGCGGAGCAGCAATGGGTGGCGGCGGCTACATGAACGAGCAGAGCTACAACGTGGAAGTGGCTCCGGATCACATCGCCGCCCAGGATATGGACCCTCGCATCACCGCTGCCGATATCAACACCGGCACAGTCGGAGGTGGTCAGCATCGCATGCGCACCAATGTCAACCTAACCGAAGGTCTTACCGGTGCTGGTCCGGCTGCGGTTCCGCCATCGAGAAAGATGAGATTCGAGTCGCCGGTTTCCCGCGGCAGTATGCAGAACGATGTCCAGATCGGTCAGTACAGAGGCGCTTCCCACGGTGGCGTAGTCGAAACCCATGTGGAAGGAGAGATTATCCAGTCCGGTTCCGGTGGCGGCCACAACGGCGTCGACGAGAACATGATCAACAATGATGTTCAAAAGATGATTGCCCAGTACGGTTCCCCGGAAGCGGTGGCCAACAAAGTTGTGGTCGACATGAAAGATGCCGGCTTCAACTTCGACCAGATTGCTTCGGAGAATGCCTTCAAGGTCGCCATGCAAGTATCGGCTTCCGATCCTTCCATGATGCAGGCTGCCGCCATCGCCACCGACAAGCTCGGTACCGAGAACGTCAACATGGAGCATGTCACCACGGTACAGGCTGTGATGGACGCAGACCCACGCAACCACGCCAACAACATCGAGGCTTCCACCATCTACACCGCCCAGGCAATCGGCAATATCACCGAGCAGATCAAGCTCGAAAATCCGCACCTGAGCGGCGTGAGCATGCCTCCTACCCAGTCCACGCTAACCGCCCTCGGTCAGCACGACGACTATGTGCCTAGAGCTAACGCAAGTCAGACCGGCGGCTACAAGCCTTCTGTCATCGACTTCCTCAAACAGAAGATGGAAGAGAAGCTGGCTCGTCAGAACGGCACCTATCAGGACCCCAGAAGCTCGTCGGATAGCTACGCAAGATAAGAAAATCTCAGATTTAATCTAGACCATGGGAATTCCACCACTAATTTGGGATTTCCCCCGATTTACCCCGGGGTCGCAAGAACATATTCTATAAACACGCGGTTAACGCAGCGTCTGACATGTTTCTAGCGGTTTGAACAATCCCATGAAAATCTACACCCTACGAAGAATCACCGTTATCTGCCCCAGTTGCGATTTGATCTTTGCCACCACCCAGGTAGCGAGGATGCCTAAGATATCGAAAGAATCAAAAGTAGAAGCTGATCTTCATAGAATTCTTCCCGACAGCGCCGTGAGAGCGGCTCTACTAGGAACCTGTCCCGAGTGCCTCTTTACCTGGTGGCTCAGCACCTTCGCCCCAAGCCTGGTGCTTCCCCAGATGGCTCCCGACTCCCCGCCTGTGGCCAACTCTAAAAAGTTCGGTCATGCCATTCTCACCGGCAGGAATGAAGGAGCCCATGCGCTTGATCTGGCTGTGGTCGCGTTGAACGGATACTGGAGTGCCCGGGAAGAATTTCAAGAAGGTAGAAAGTGGCTTGAGCTTGCCGCCCAGGATCTGGAGAAAGCTTTAGCCGATGAGAGCTGGTGGGGTAATCGCAGCCGCTACAACTACATCCTCGGCGAAGTTCTCAGGCTGACAGGAAATTTCCACGGAGCGGTTCGACACTTCAACCAGGTTGATAGAAAGTCGGTCCTTCCGAAAGAGCTGGTGGAGCACCAAATTTTTCAAGCCAAACAAGGCAATGACAAACCTGTTCTCCTCCCTCCCCATATCATCCAGGCTGTATTTAAGCTGAAGCCGGAAGTAGAGGAACAAGCTCAAGTTAACCGACCCCAGCTTTCCGCCGTTGACACTGCCCCCACTTTGATAGTTTGAGAGTTAGAGAAAAATGCTAGAAGATATCACCCCTCTAAATCTTGAAGATTCACCGAAGTTATTCGGTTTACGCTATGACCAGCTGGTTACCTGCCTGGTCTGCTTAATCGTTTCCACCCAGTTGTACTCCTGGCTCTATCCTATTCCGTTTCTCGGTCATGATTTGAGACTGGACGTATCAATTCTCATCGGTCTAGTCGGACCGGCATATTGCCTTTTGACAATGAGTCAAAACGCCGGTCAGTGGGAGACCATAATCAATTTCTATGTCAATCCTCAAGTTTTCGTACCGGGACCGGATCCCAGTCCGACCAGGTTCTTGACGGACGAAGATCTCCCCGAGTTTATCGACTTCGACGGAGACCTCGAAGAAATGGCGCTAGCAGATTACGTTTCTAATTAAGGGAAGAAAAATGACAAGCTCGATCTCTACATCCAGACAAAAGACCCTCGGTCTTCTAAACATCTTCAAAAAGAAAGATGGTAAAGAAGCAGTGGATCCTAAGATGGCAGAGGCCATGTCCAAGTTGCCGTCACTGGCCGTACCCCGCCAGCATCCATCGGCTTCCGGCATTCTTCCTATCTGGGACCTCTTCCAGGACGATTCCACCGGACTCGGTATCATCGTTATGAAAGACGGAAGCTACCGTTGCTGCTATGAAGTTGACGGCGTGCACGTGAGCGGCTTCGATGAAGTGAGACTTCATTCTTTGATGAGCCACTTTACCGGTTTCATAAACGGAATCGATACCTCCGTGCAGCTCACCATCATCTGTCATAACATGAGCAAACGTGAGTATTTTGAACGTCATCCGGTGGAAGTCAGCGATGACGATTTCATGAAATATGTCGGCAAATGTGTAGAGAACGACCAGGCATCTCTTCTTGCTCGTAACTTCATTCCCGAACTGAAGTTCTATGTCACATTCTGCTATCGTCCCCCCAGGGAGAAAGCAGCTAAACGTGGTCTTGTAGAAAATGCCATGATCGCTCTCAAGGATGCTTTTGGAAACAAGGCAGCCAGACAGAGCGTGGGTAGCCATTTCCGCAATGTTGCCACCATGCTTCAAAGAGCCCAGGGTTATGCCGGACAGCTCGGCTCCTGCGGTATGAACGCCACACCGGTTTCCGCCCTTGAGTATTTTAGAATGCTCTACAAAGAGTTGAATCCTAAGACCGGCAACATGCCTAAAGAGTTGCTTCCCAAGCCGGTTAGACCGCAAACACAACTATTGGCTTCCAAAGTCCGTCGGGTATTTCCTGACATGGAGCCCGCCACCATCCGTGAGCAATTGATGGAATCTCAATATGATTTCAGCAATCCGGATTATCTCAGAATTTGCGACATCACCGAGAGCGAAGAAGATGCCGAGGCTAAAGACGGCGTATTCTTGCGGACTCTCTACATGAGCCGACTTCCCGAGAGAACCGGTCCACTCTGGTTGCAGCCTCTCCTCAGGCTGAACTGTGAATGGCGTCTCAACATCTATGCCCACAAGCTGGATAAAGAGATCTTCCGGAAGAAGTTGCAGCGTAAACAAGCCCAGGCAACGGCAAACACCTACCAGAGTATTCTCGGTCAACGCTCTACTCCTAACCAGGAAGAAGCGGAGAAAGCGCAGGAAGCCGCCAACATCGGCTCCGAGCTTTATACAACCAACATAGAAGTCTTCAACTACGCGGTTTATTTTACCCTTTTCGGCAATACCCTTGACGAATTGAACAGAGCCACCGAACTTGTTAGAACCGCCGCTCCCCAGTGTCGTGGTGCCAGGTTCGTGGTCGGATACAGAGAGCAGAGATCGCTTTTCGTGGGCAGTCTTCCCGCTCTTGGTCTGGACGTAAGCCGCAGAGGAAAAGCGGTAAGAACACCTACTGTTAGAAATTCTTTCCCCTTCGTGCATGCCCATCTGGGCTCCGCCGAAGGTGGCAACTGGTTAGGTTTTTCCAAGGAGACCCTGGAGCCTGTATTCCTCAACCCTTATGACGAGAAGCTTCCCAACTCACTTTGTGTAGTCTTCGGTCAACCTGGTGAAGGTAAATCAATGGTGGCACAGCAGATCATTCAGATGAAGCTGATTGGTGGTGCCAAGGTGGTCATCATCGATAGATCCGGCTCCTACAAGATGCTCTCCGAAGTTTATGACGACACCTCATATATAAGACTTGGACCCGACGGTCAG